>QMSB01000072.1 GCA_003650815.1 Thermoprotei archaeon
ATAATATAATAATTATTAAAAGATACTTAAAAACTATACATTTAAATTCTTTTATCATATCACAAGGCATAAAAATTCTTCTAATATAAAAATAGCTATATGAAACAATTAAAGAAAAACAAGCATGAAATCTATGTATGATAACTCCCCATCAAATACTTTGCAATACCTTATTTTTATTCCTAACTTTTATTTCTCGCTAACTAGATCAGAGTATTGATTCCTAGAAGCATTTTCTTAAGCATAGAACTTCAAGCATTAAGATAACAATTTATGAAAATTCTATTTAAAAGGACTTTTCTCTACTTCTTCTTAGCAGTGTTACAATGACAATAAAATTTCTTAATAAGAAATTTCTTACTCATCGCTATAATAGCTAAACATTTAGAGAAGTTGCCGGTACTCTCATTAACTTGACAACACCTGGACTATGCTCTTAGGAGAATTCTCTTTTTCTTAAAAGTGCCGGGGCGGGGACTCGAACCCCGGAAAACCGGATTATGAGTCCGGCGCCTTAGACCCCTCGGCCACCCCGGCGTTTATTTCTATTTCTTAGGAAATATATTTCTTACTCTCTGAGAGCTCTCTATTGAGATATTTTAAATCTTAGTATTGCTGCGACTCCACCAAAGGAATTTTTCAATATTTCTCCTTCTTCAGTATCTACGGATATTATTTCTACTCGGGTGCCCGTCTTCTCAGCAATATCTATTAAGTCGTCTATTGTCTTCCCTTTAAATACTATGGTGAGAGGAGATTTGCATTTGGGGCAGATAAGTTCGCTTGTCTCGTTTCTTATAGTTTTTTCGTATTGTGTTCCGCAGGAAGGACATTTAGCCTTTATTCTATATCCCTCTAGTTTCTCAGATATTAACAGTGTATCGACGGCTCCCATCAAGAGAGCCTTTCTCACGTACTCTTCACCATAGGTGGCTAGTCCTGTATCTCTAGCTATGTGGTAAAGGAATTTCTGGACTATTCTCTTTTCTTTAGTGAACTCCAGGTCTTTTAACACATCTTCTGCTCTTTTAGCCAACTCGTATATTCCCTCTTCTCCGCTGTTTCCCACGTCTAGTACAGCTATTATCTTCTCCTTTAATCTATAATCTAAGTAGTCACCTTCAGTAAACTCGTACTTGGTTGGACCCGGACCTCCTATTATAATTCCCTTTAAATTCTTTTCTTCAAGAAATATTCTCTTAGCATACTCTCCGGCCCTCTTAAGAAATTCGTGTGCAAGTTGCTCTATTATTCTCTCAAATCTTCTAGAAGATTGTCCTCCAGCTCTGTGTTTCCCTGGTACCCCAGAAGTTATCTCTTTGACTACTTCAATGCGCTTTCCTTTTAGAAGAGCATATGCAGCTCCTCCTCTGTCTACTACCATTAAGCCATATACGTCTTTTTCAGAGATCATTTCTTCGAGTATCTCTACATGGAAACGTGAGTCGCATCGATAAAGGTACACGTTCAGCTTCTCTGGAGGCTCTAGTACATGTACCTCCATTTTCTCGGCTCCCGGAACTCCTGTAGAAACATACCCGCAGAAGATTACAAGCCCATTAGGAGGCGTCTGCTTGAAAAGCTTAAGTCGCTGAATAACACTTGTCAGTGCTTCTAATACGTGATGCCTTGTAGTTCTATCCTTAATGTTTGTCGCAGTCGAGTACTCCTGCCTTAGTGTACTGAGTACATCCGATATCGGACGCCCTGCTGGTATATAGAGTGAAATAAGCTCAGTACCCCTACCCCTTTTCTGTTTCAGTTCTTCGAGGAGTCTTTTCAGCTTATATTGTTCAAGTGAACTTCTCTTGGACATTGCATGAAAGAATAGTGGCGATAAATTTAACTTTAACTCTATGTCTGCTTCCTTCAGCTATTTATGCGCTAAACCTACTATATCGTATACAGAGCTGAAACCGTTGTCTTTAAGGTACCGTGCTAAGCCATCGATGACTTTTTTGAAAATATCTAGTCCTTCTTTTGCTATCCCAGAGCCTATTTGAAAAGCAGTTGCTCCGGCCAGAATAAATTCAACAGCCTCTCTCCAGCTTTCAATACCTCCTACTCCTATTATTGGAATATCAACGACTTTGTAAAGGTCATACACACAGCGAGTAGCTATTGGATGAATAGCTTTACCGGAAAGTCCACCATATATTGAAGATAAGCAGGGCTTTCTAGCATAAATATCTATTAGCAAACATCTGATAGTGTTGATCGCCACAATAGCATCTGCTCCCGCCTTTTCAATTCCTCTCGCGATCTCCAATAGATTATCGCTTAAACCTAGTTTTACCCATACCTTAAGTCTTGTAGTTTCTTTTATAACTTTAATAGCTTCAAAAAGGATCTGATGCCTTTTCAGAATCTCTAGCCCTAGATTCTTCGCGTGAGGACAAGAAAAATTCAGCTCAACCACAGGAAAACCGCTTTCTTCAACTGCCCTAGCCATTACTTCAAAATCCTCTACACTACTACCAGCCAGCGAGATAATTATTTTCTCTTTTTCATGCAGATCTTTTATTTCCTGCAAAAATTCTCTATATCCTGGATTCGGTATCCCTAAGGAATTCACATAACCTACCTCGAGCTCTACAAAACAAGGAGTAGGATTTCCCGCGCGAGGTTTAAGCGTAACAGATTTCGTTACTACGGCACCTGCTCCTGCCTCAAGGACTCTACGTAAAAGACCCTCGGAAACTCCTAGTATACCCGACGCTAGCATGGAGGGATTTGAGTATCGCAGCCCTCCTATTTCAACTTCGAGAAACACCACTTATACTCACCCTTCTTAAACACTCGTCTCTTTTATATTTTCCAAAATCAGTTTTTAATAGAATATTTCCATCTATCACAGGACCTTCACAGCACACTCTTAAACCTATAGGATCAAGTACACAGCTTCCGCAAAGTCCTATTCCGCATCTTATGTATCGTTCAAGCGAAGCCTCCGACCTTATACCGCGTTCACAGCAGAGAAGAATAACCTTATACATCATAAGCTCTGGACCACATGTATAAACTATGTCATACTTTTCTCTTTTCAAGTATTCATCAAAACATTCCGTGATAACTCCCCTGTAACCATAGCTTCCATCTTCTGTAGAAACCACGATCCTTTCACAGAAAGTAGACAGCTCGTCCAGCAGTAAGAGCTCTTCCTTACATTTTGCTCCCAAAAAGAAATGTACCCTAACACCTTTTTCAGCTAGCCTTTTTGTCAAATAAAACAGAGGGGCCACGCCATATCCCCCAGCTACACAAGCAACTCTACCATCTTCAACCAGAGTAAAGCCTTTACCTAATGGACCTCTTAGCCTTACATAGTCCCCTATTCTAGCCTTTAAATGAATATACTCAGTAGTAGCCCCTGCTTTAGCTATAAGCAATCGAACAACAGTTCCACTCTCGTCAGCTATGCTTATTGGAATTTCCTCTGAACCAGGATACCATATCATAACATACTGTCCCGGATACGACTCTAGCCGAATATCCGTCTCAATAAAAAAGGACTTAACCTTGTAATTTTCATCTATAATCTTCTTAATTACTCCTTTTATCAGCCTTACCACCGTGACAGCTGATTTACTACTTCCTCGGAAGTAATGTATCGTCCGCAGTACTCGCATTTAAGAATTAAAGGCTCTCTGCTCACTATTGTGAAAACCGATGTAACCGGCTCTCGAGACTGTCTTGTTATACAGTTGGGATTTATACATTTAATCAAACCTACAATTTTCTCCGGAACCTTTACTTTATGTTTGGCTACTACTTTATAGTCTTTAATAATATTTATAGTCGCATGAGGCGCTATTAGTGCTATTATATTAACCTCTTCAGGCGTCAACTCCCTATTTTCGATTTTAACTATGTCCTTCTTACCAAGTTTTCTGCTCTTTACATTCATCACAACAGCTATCGTTAGGTTTTCAGACCCCTTTAAGCCAAGTATTCTCAACACATTTATTGCATTTCCAGCGGAGATATGGTCTATTACGGTTCCATTTTTTATTTTTCTAACAATAAGTTCACTATTTTTTATACCATTCATTTTATTCACCCATTATTAATTTTAATAAAGCCATTCTCACAGGAACCCCATATTTTGCCTGAATAAAATATTTTGCACAAGGTAATTTATCTATTTCATACGGTATCTCGTAAACTCTGGGCAATGGATGAAGAACTATGAGATTCTTTTTAGATTTGCTTAATATTTCTGGTGTTACTATATAGCTACCTTTAACTTTTTCATACTCAGATGGGTCTGGAAATCTCTCTTTCTGGATTCTAGTTACATATAGTACATCTAATTCCTCTATAATATCTTCTAATCCCTCCTTTTCTTCAAATTTTATCTCAGATTTCTTTAAATAGTCTTTAACTTCTGGTCTCACTCTCAAAATTAGGGGAGACACTAAGTAGATTTTCTCAATATCGAAGAGAGTTAGTCCATATATGAAAGAACAGGCTGCTCTTCCGTATTTCAAGTCTCCTATAACGCCTACTGTTAAGCCATCAATTTTTCCAAGCTCCCTCCAAATTGTGTAAAGATCTATCATAGCTTGTGTCGGATGATGTTGCGACCCATCTCCTCCATTTATAACTGGAACATCTGCTATCTCAGCAGCGAATTTCGCTGCTCCCTCTAGCCTGTGTCTAATTACTATTGCGTCAGCGTAGTTGCTGAGCATAACTATGGTATCTGCGAGACTCTCTCCTTTAGCTATTGATGTACGCTTAATTTCACCGAGATGTACTACTTCTCCGCCCAGTCTTTTCATAGCAACTTCGAAGCTTAATCTAGTTCTTGTGCTAGGCTCAAAGAAAGCTAAGGCAAGTATTCTTCCTCTTAAGTAGTCGAAAACTCTTCCCTTAAACTCCTCGAAATATCGTGCAGTATCGAACAGAGTTTTCAAGTCACTTCTGCTGAAATCGAGTATCGAGATGACATCTCTCCCCTTAAACATCGTATCTCCTTTCAAACAGTTATTTAATAACCTATCTCTTAAACTAAAAAATTCACGTAATTGATGTTAAATAGCCATTATTAGTTGCTCTAATTTTCATAGCTATTGTGGCGGTTTATTTTCTGCGAGCTTAGAAAATAGTACGGTGCCCTGTGGCTAGATAAAAATAAATATTGAATGTGGAAAGAGATGTATGCGTGGAAGATTTTGAAAAATTTTTAGATAAGCGATTATATAAGAAAAAATTTAAGAAACTAAAGGATTCCGAGCTATTTGAGATTACAGAAGACGTTTTCAGTTACTATACATTGATGGCTTTATACGACTTAATCAACAGTGGTGTCATTGATAAAATGTATGGTGTAGTAGCTACTGGCAAGGAAGCAAGAGTGTATTGGGCTAAGGCGCCCGATGGAAGAGACTTAGCCGTCAAGATATTTAAGGTAGAGACTACAGAATTCAGAAAAACTAGGCTAAAATACATGATAGGAGATAGGAGATTTTCTCGTATAAGACGCGATTTGAGAAGCATAATTCGTGCCTGGTGCTCTAAAGAGTACAGAAATCTTCGTAGAGCACATGACGCTGGGGTACGTGTACCAGAGCCTATAGCGTTCAAAGAAAATGTTCTCGTAATGGAGTTTATTGGAAGTGAAGGAGTCCCTGCTCCTTTGCTAAAGGATTATCCTCCACAGGATCCTACTTCAGCCTACAATACGATTATAGAATACATCAAGAGACTATACTTGAAAGCGAAACTAGTTCATGCAGATCTCTCAGAATATAATATTTTGAACAATGATGAGGAACTGGTGATAATTGACTGGGGATCAGCCGTAGAGCTTAGTCATCCCAGTTCGCACGAGTTCTTACTACGTGACATAAGAAATATCTCAAGATTCTTTGAAAGATTGAATGTTGAAATAGAAGATCCTTTAATAATGTACAAAACTATCATTAAATCTGAACTTAAATAAGGTCTTTGAGTAAACCCATCTTTTCAAGTTCTCTAACTTCACCTGAAGTATATCTGTATACTATGTCACCTCGTTTATCTGACTGAAAGTCCCATGGAGCTACGAGAACTATGTCTCCTACTCTCATCCAGACTCTCTTCTTCATTCTCCCGGGAATGCGACAGAGTCTTATGTATCCATCAGCGCACTTTACTCTGACTCTATCGTAGCCCAACATCTCGTCAATTATTCCTAGTACTTCTCCTTCACCCGGTAATCTTAGCTTTACTTCCTCTTCCTCTATTTTTCGTCTCTTCTTTTTCTTTCTTCTTCTAACCATAGTGATCCCTATTTACGTATGAAATCATCTAGTTAAATATTTTGGAAAGTTCTTGTTGTTATTCGCTGGGAGGAATTATGTATATTCTTCGTTCGTATATTGCTGCCTCAATTATTTCTCCGGGCTTCAACCATTGAGGTACGTGCATTAGCCTTATTTCAATGGTCTCATAGTTCTCTAGATTAAGTAGTGAAATGAGCGGAGGAGTAATGGAATTTACTAAAAATTTCTGTTTAACTACGCTTATTCTTCTAATATGTCTTGGAATCGATTTAGAGGTTAAAGAAATTTCCTTATAGTTTGATAAATTAACTAACTTAATTACACTATGCTTAATTTCTTTTACATAAAAGATCTCATTGTTTATTGCTATTATATCTCCGATGCTGAAGGGAGGTAGTTCTACTTTGACTGTGACTTTTGATACTGGTCTACCATTCCTGTCTAGTCTTATCAGCTTATAGGTCTCTTTAATAAAAGACGGAAACTCCCTCTGAATAGCGGCTGCTAGTGCTCGTGCCACATTAGCCGACAATAGCTTAATGTCAATACCTCTCTCCTCCTCTATATCTACTATTACAGCATCTCTTTGCTTTTTCTGTAACTTTATTATCTCTCTTTTAACTATTTGAATTATCTCAGATTTTTCCTGTGGAGAGAGCTCTCTGCCAGACGCTCTTATTTGAAGAATAGCTTTCTCTTTCTTCAGAATCAAGTCTCTACATACTGGACATAGATCAGTCCTCATCCTTACTTCAACAATATGCTCTTCGCTATAATAAGGCATATTTTGCTTTGGTCTCCCTTTTATCCTTACAATAGTTATATATTTGTTCTTATTTCTACTAGATATTAATACTGTTATTTCTTTTACTTCCACCTTTGCATGCCTTCTTATCTCTTTTTTCACTATATCCGCCACTATGTCATCTAAACTTTCTCTAGGTCTTATCCATCTGTTTAAATAAAGTATACTTCCACACTCCCTGCATACTGATACCTTAATCAGAGGTAGCTTTTCAACCAGGGGATTGTGTTTTTTAAAACAATCTATGCACAGATTATCGTAATATACATCGGCTTCTCTCCCGCACTCTGCACAAAATCTTTTCATGAAATTCACCTTACTAGCTGCACATGAGGGATCCCCGCAACTCTTACTGCTACTCCTGGAGGAAATAGTCCTTTTTCTACAGCTTTCTTAATAACATTTTCTCCGA
Organism: Thermoprotei archaeon; assembly: GCA_003650815.1. Lineage (GTDB taxonomy): Archaea > Thermoproteota > Thermoprotei > Thermofilales > B15-G2 > B15-G2. The sequence goes on from QMSB01000072.1 coordinate 7,487, forward strand.
AGAGACTAGCTATTGTGGCACCTTCTAGTAGAGATAGCGCCTCGTCTATATCCATTAGTTCTCCTCCAAAGAACTTTGAAGAGAAATCTATGGTTATAGCCCCGTGCTTGAATTTCTTGCCTAGGAGATTTTCATCACATATACTTATCACTACTTCTCCCTGAACTCTGTGAACCTTAACGTAGCATTTAGCAGACATTCTACCCCGCAATTTCCATAGCTTTAGCTAGTTTTAATACTTTTCTCAAATACGATAACATCTGTAGCCGTTACCAAGTAACCAGTGCTTTTAGTACTAAAGTTAGGAGCTTAGGGCAATATTAGACCCATATAAAATGTCAGCTCTGGTGTCTTTCTTCATTTATCCGCAATACCAGCTCTCATCACACTATGCTATAAATCTATTACCAGTTTTAATATTTTCTTTGTTTGTCTCAAGCATGCGTTAGTGTTTCAGCGTAGATTACTGTAGTAGGAACAAGATCCAAGGGGTTCATAATATTAAAGTCTAGTAACTAAGAAACATCGTTATTAATACACTTAAGTAAGAAAAGAACTACGCTATAGGTATGGGCAGAGTTTTTATATATTCTCTTAATCTGCCTTTAACTACTATACCTTTCCCAGGCACTATTTCAAAGACATATATTGATGGCTTAACTGGCCGCCATCTCATCTTACGAACAAGTAATGTTCTTATGTATTCATCTCCTATACGCTGTAGTCCAAGAACGAGTACACCGCTTGCTAGGAATTCTTCTACACCAAAACGGCTAATGCTGTTACTATTTGTAGGTATTTCAGACGTAATGATGGTTGTGCATTTCACTTCATTCTCAATACTCATGATAAGTCTCCTAATGAATTCTCTCATCCACACTACATCTTTTTCTTGAAAAACCAATGATATTACAGGGTCAATGACAAGTCTAGAGGCTCCTATCTTTTCTACCTCACTCTTAATGTCAACAACAATGGACCTAACTATTGTATCGAGAGGCTTAGTGCTCAGCTTTTCCATAGCCTCTTGTGAAAGCGTTAGTATACTAAGGAAACCTCTATCAACAAGCGCTTCAAGATCCCATCCAAAATCTTTTGCTCCTCGCATAAGGTCTTCTACACTTTCATCTACTAGCACGTAGACTCCTTTATCACCGAGAGTTATACCGTAAACTAAAAAATTTAGTGAAAATAATGTTTTCCCAGTACCCGTTTCCCCTGAAACAAGATAAGTCCGCCCTCTAATAAAGCCTCCTCCAATTACTTGATCTAGACCCTCTATTCCTGATGGAATGATTTCTAGGCCTCTCATATTTTTCACCTAAACCGTCTCCAAGAATTCCTTTTTATAAAGTATCTCAATGCTCTTCTAACAAAGTCTGATCTACTCTCAAATACTCCTTTCTCCACTAAAGAGTCTATAGTCCTAAGAAGATTTTCTGGCACCCTCACGCAGATCGTTTTCACGAGAGAGTATTCAGAAGGGTACTTATATACTTAGTTACTGCTAGCTCGGTGCTGACAACTTAATCATCTCTTGTTATTAATGCTTTTAGTCTTTCTAGCTCGGTGCTTCCAGGCATTGGGCGTGGAGGCTCACCAAAACTCAAGTGCACTCTAGCATAGTTGTAGAAACATGCTCAAGCATAAACTAGCCTGAGAGCAGAGTCTAGAAGCTTGCGAG
>QMSB01000073.1 GCA_003650815.1 Thermoprotei archaeon
ACATGTACCAAACACTTACAACAATACATGAACTCACTAAAAGAGGAGCTGTGGTCAGAGGACACACCTTTATTCCTCTTCCGGGAACACCTTTTGAAAATGCTCCACCAGGTAAAATTCCTAAAGAAATTAAAAATGAGTTAATAAAACTAAAAGCATATGGTAAGGTCACAGGAGACTGGGAAAAACAGGAAGAAATAGCTCAAAGAGTAACTAAACTCTGGTGAAAATACCAGACTATTCGCATTACTGCTCTGGCAAATGAAGTGCTTTCCTTTATTATTTTTAGAGGAAGGCCGATGAACTCAAATCTTTTATCTACGAGCCTCTTTAAGTTAGTTGAGCACTCGTAAATTACTGTGTTTTTGGAAAGGGGGAGTAGTGTGTGCTTCGAAAGGCGTCTGTTAATAGACCTCGCATCTATTCTTACTACTTAAACTCCGAGACCGATTATTTTCTCACAAGCTTTTACCTCTTATATAGTCGGATTCGACTGTGTCTTGATCTGCTTAAAGCATATTCTTTAAAAAGAGACTCTATTTAGAAATGTGTCTCAGAGTAGAGAAAGAATAGGTTTAGTGCTTGGACCACTTTTAGCGCTACTATGGGTGATAACACCTCCTCTGCCAGGTATGGCTGAAGCAACTAGTCAAGCAGGAGCCACAGTATTTCATTTAAAAGCAGCCCTAGGTGTACTCTTCTGGGTGGCTACATGGTGGATAACAGAGTGTGTGCCCTTAGGCTTAGCTGGACTTATACCAGCTCTGATATTTCCTGCAATAGGTCTAGTGACATGGAAAAAAGCCCTTTCATCGTTTACAAGCCCGATAATATGGATATTTATGGGAGGCTTCGTCTTAGCTAAGGCCTTTCAGGTATGGGGACTAGACAAGAGAATAGCGATAAAGCTTTCATCCTTATACAAGGGAAGTAACCCCGCGTTAGCCGCATTCTTCACAGCCTGTCTCCCAGTGTTCATACTCACAATGACTGGATCCATTACTGCCTCTACCTCAATAACTTATCCAATAGTTTTAGCATATCTTACAACCCTCGGTTTTAAGAAAGGGAGCCGCTACGGCGAGGCGACAATGCTGGCTTTGGGAGAAGCTGCAACAGCTGGAGCAATGTTTCTGCTAATAAGTACTCCACCTAACTTAATAGCAAAGAGCGCTATTGAGGAAGCACTACCTGGATTCACAATAACTTTCCTAGACTGGATCATAGTGGGAACTCCTCACGCTCTGATAGGACTCCTTCTCACATGGTTCCTCACCTTTATGTTGATAAAGCCTGAAATAAAGGAGCTCTCAATAGAAAAGCGCAGAGAACTTTTAGGAAAAGTAGAGCTAGGCCCTATGTCAAAGGAAGAGAAAGTAGTTTTTGCCGTGTTTGTATTGACTTTAATTCTATGGACTATACCAGGTCTGGTGCTGATATACTCTACAATAAACCCTGGCATAGAGTGGCTGAGCTCACTTCTTAAATCTATTCTTCCCGAGGCAGCGCCAGCGGTCTTAGCTATTCTACTCTTAGGACTAATTAAGGTTGAGAACAGACCTTTGCTCTCGTGGAAAGATATTGAAGAAGGCATCGACTGGAATGTCGTTTTCCTATTTGGAGGAGGCATAATTCTAGGAGCAGGACTTCAGAGTGCGGGCTTTGCAAAGTGGATATCTGAGCTTATAGTCTCTCAGAAAATCTTTGAAATAAACATCTACACGTTATCGATTATAAGCGCGGTCTTAGCATTTATAATAACTTACCCAGCCTCAAATACCGCTTCTGCTCTGATAGCATGCCCCTTAGTTGCAGCAATGGCCGTAGGTGCAGGAATAAATCCAGTTCCACCAGTTATTATAGCAGGTCTCGCTGCCTCTATTTCTAGCGCTCTTCCAAGCACTACTCCACCTATGGCAATAGTCTATGGATCAAGATACATTAAACTATGGAACATGTTCAAAGTAGGAATGATCTGTGATATCATTAGACTAATAATACTAATTATAGTAGGTCCTCCATTAGCAGTATACTTATGTCAGCTTAAAGGACTTCCACTGACTCTCTGAAAGCTCTGTAAATACGCTCTACTGATGTACGCTGGCTGTTTTTTACCAATATTCTTACTTAATATCGTGTCATGAGATTTTGAGCAGTAAGTAATGCTAATAAATAACTGTTTATCAAGTTAAAATAGATAGAAGTGGTAGAGCAAATAGTTGAAAAACTATTTAATATGATGGCTGCCCGTATACTAATACTACACATTCTTGCTAATAAAGTTAGTACTGGCTATAGCCTTTTAAAAGAAATTTCACGAATACTCAAGACAGATCTTAAAATCAGTACCTTTTACACAATTCTTCATGATTTAGAGAGAGAAGGCTATATTAAGTCATTTATTGAAAAGAGGAAACAAGGAATAAAATACTACCAGATAACAGATAAAGGACTTAAAGTACTCTCTAAGACTAAAGCTGTTGTCCTGAGTAAAATACATGTACTTAGTAGATACTTAGAGGAAACTCCCCCTATATTTTAATAAACTATTTCAACATATTTAGCTCCGCTTTCAGCTCCTGCAGATATTTCTCCATAAATATATGTCTCTGTATAGCTATTTCTTTAGCTGTCTTTGTATACATTAGATCTTTAAGCAAAAATAGTTTTTCATAGAAGTGTTCAATAGACTTCTCTAAACTTCTCTTGTGTTCACCAGCGTACATAAAGCAGCGAGCAATTCCGATAGCTCCTATTGCATCAAGCTTATCTGCATCCGAGAGAACCTTAGCCTCTATACTCACAGGTCTCTCTTTTCCTGAAAAACTATGAGCTTTTATGGCCTCTACAACTCTTGAGATAAATTCTTTTTCAAGACCCATCTTACTTAAAAGTTCTTTAGCAATTTTAGCGCTTTTCAGAGCGTGTTCACGTTCTCCGTAAAGCACTCTGCCTACGTCATGTAGTAGGGCCGCTATTTTGAGAACGTTTATGTCAGCATTTTCTTTAACTCCTATTTTTACTGAAAGATTATACACTCTCATTACATGATCAAAACCATGAGAGACGCTCTTATATTTCTTATAGACTTCTTTAACATATTCAAGAATACTCCTTTCAACGTCGTTGAATCTCACGCTAATACTCGAAGAGAGAATATTGATAAATATATCTTTGATCACAAGACTTCTCTCTACTAGCTACGATTCTATACTCTTATTTTCTCTTTCTTGCTCTTGGTGAATTTCTTCTACCTTATTTTCGTATCCTCTGATAATATCGTGGCGAGTGATTATACCTATGAGCCTGTAGCTGTCTTTGGATTTCACTACCGGGAATCTGCCTACTCTGTAAGTTATCATTCTGTGAACTACTTTATCTAATGTTTCATCTTCGTAAGCTACTAACGGCCTCTTCATAATGTCCTTAACTTTTAATTTTTTTCTCTCGTAAGATGGTAATCTAATTATATCTGTATATGTTATTAAGCCGATTAACTTTCCATCAGATACCACCGGAAAACCTGAGTGCCCTGTTCTTCTGACAAGCTCTGCTATATCATAGACGCTCATTTCTGGAGAAACTGTTACGACTTCTTTCGTCATCACATCTCTCACCTTCACCATGCGTAATATGTCTACATTAAGCTCGTCTATGTGTGCTGGAGACTCTATTCGTGAGTTAACTTGATTTATATAAAGAGTGTATCCTCCGGAAACTAAGTAACTAGTAGCACAGGCTAGCATTGCTGGAATTAGTAGCTCATAACCGCCAGTCATTTCAGCCACCATTATCATAGACGCGAGCGGAACTTTTCCTGCAGCTGAGAAGAAACTCATCATGCTAACTACAGTGAAAGCAGCTATATTCAAGCGGAATCCTAGCGACTGATTAAGTATTTTAGCTAAGCCTCCTCCTAGCAGAGCCCCTATGACAAGCGATGGAGCGAATACTCCTCCACTTCCACCGCTTCCTACTGTAAGTGACGTAGTGAGAATCTTAGTTCCACCTACTATGAGCATTCTGTAAGCATCCATTTCCCCAAATATAGCATACTGAATCCACCCGTATCCCATTTCAAGCGCCTCTGGGACGAATATTCCTATGAAACCTGTTAGCAGACAGCCTATAGCTGGCTTAGCGTAGTTACTTATTTTAAGCTTTTTAAAGAGCTTATGCAGACCATAAAACACTTTAACATATATTATAGCCACAACACCCATTATTAGTCCGAGGATGAAGTAGAAGGGGAGTTCTATTATACTGAAGCTTATGTTTTCTGGTATCGCAAAAATATGTCCAGTACCCCATACTGACGTGAAAATAGCGTATCCCACTATAGACGATGTGAATACTGGAACCCATGCCTCAAACTCGAAATCTCGCTTGTAAAGAACCTCTAGTGCAAAAATAGCTCCTCCAAGGGGCGCTTTGAAAATACTGCCTATACCTCCTGCAACACCACATAAAACAGCTATTCTTCTATCCTTTGCTGACAAATGCAACACATTAGCTATCCAAGACCCGAAACCAGCCCCTATTTGAGCTATAGGACCCTCTTTACCTGCAGAGCCCGCAGTGCCTATGGTAATAGCAGTGGCTAGTGATTTAATTACAGGAACTCTAGCTCTAATAAAACCTCTAAGTCTATGAAAAGCATGTATAACGGAGTCCGTGCCATGACCCTCAGCCTCTGGAGCAAAGGTATATACTAAAAGAGCACTTAAAAGACCTCCTATTCCTGCTACCACTGGGAGAAGCCATGGTCTGGCAACAGCTACGTCCTTTAAAAGAGTACTTCCTCCCTCCCCTAGTGGCTGGGGGAACGGATAGCCTACGAACTCTACGAGACAGATATCTAGCACTAAGTCTACTAATAGTCGAAGGACGATAGCTCCTATTCCTGAGATCACTCCTATGATTAAACTTAATATCATCCATCTTTCTAAACATTTTATTTTTTCTAGATAGATCTTTAGTCTAGGCAGTATTTCGAAACACTTACCACTCATCGTCATGTTTCCATAACCTCCTTAAAGAGAAGGTAGATAAGTATCTTTCTTTTACTAATGCTTTTTTAAAGGTCATTTTGACCTAAAAGATTTTTACTAGTTAAACATTATGTTTGCATAATGTAAATTCTGAGACTTTATCCTCCGTCTGAGAGCTCTAATATTTCTATACTATCGCCTTCCTTTAATGTAATAACATGAGGCTTATGCACTACTCTTCCATTAACTGCAACCACTACACTGTCATATCTTATACCTAATTTGTAAAGAAATTGGCTAAGAGTCAACTCTCCTCCTATCTCCACGAGCTTAACCTTAGGAGACCTTTCGTACAAATAAAATACCTTAACTTTCATAGCCGAGTAAGTAGCTTAATCTCTCTTACTTATTTTTTCTTCATAAGTGATCTTAAATCAGACTTCGATAATTTTTCCTTAATCCTATTGAGTTTCTTGAGAATATCTTCTTTGCTTCTCTCATATTCTTGAGGACTCATTACTCCCTCCTCAACCATGCGTTTAAGTCCTTTTGCTGTAAGTTCGAGAAGCTTTAACTGAGCCTCAAGTACACTATAATCATACTCACTAGTTATTCTAAGTTTAAGTGCCTCCTCCATTGAGTAAAATAACCTACCATCTCTAATGAACACTGTTCGATGAGCTATTTGAGCTAGCTCAGGATTGTGAGTTACTATAACAAATGTGACTCCAAGGTACTCATTTAAACACTTAACTAGTCTCAGTATGCCTGCCGCAGAGACTATGTCTATTGCACCAGTGGGCTCGTCCATTAGTATGACGGAGGGCTCATTTGCTAAAGCTCTTGCAATAGCGACTCTCTGTTGCTGTCCACCGGAAAGCTGATTAGGTCTATGGCTCGCCCACCTCTCTAATCCAACTAGCTTCAATAGAATTAGTGCTCTCTCCTTACACTCCCTTAGAGTATATCTTCCACTAAAGAACATCGGCAACATAACGTTTTCTAGAGCTGTTAGAGTTGAGATCAAGTTATACATCTGAAAAACAAAGCCTAGCTTTAAACATCTTAACCGCGTTAACTCTTTTTCATTAAGATCAGTTACGTCTACTCCGTCGACGATTACTCTACCTGATGTTGGTCTATCGAGAGTGCCCATTATATTTAGTAGGGTGCTTTTACCTGAGCCTGAGGGCCCCATTATGCAGAGAACTTCGCCTTCATAGACCTCTAATGTGACATTATCTAGTGCTTTTACCTCGACTTCCTTAGAGACTTTATATATTTTTGTAATGTTTTGTAGCTTAAGAACAGCTCTACTCATACCTCAGAGCCTCTAAAGGTCTTATTTTAGCAGCAGACCAAGAGGGATAAAATGCTGAAAGAAGACTTATTGATATCGCAACAAATAAACCTAGAGCACCTATCTCTGGTACAAAAAATATGGGAATGTCCATCATTAAACCCATTTTTAAAAGAAGCAGTTTAACGAAATGTGCTTCAATGTACCCTACAATAATTCCAAGAATTCCTCCAATTACGCTCATAAGAAAAGCTTCAGTCAAAAATATTACTAAAATATGAGTACTGTCAGCGCCCACAGCCTTCATTATCCCTATCTCCCTGATATGCTCTCTAGCGGTCATAGTCATAGTGTTCATTACACCTAATGCCGCTACCAGAAGCCCTATTAAAGTAATGGCCATTAGTACGCTCTCTATAACTTTCAAAACCTTCATTATCGCCTCAAATATATCTTTTTGCTGAACAATATTTGCCTCAGGAAAGATTTTCTTAAGCTCGTTTCTAACGGTATCTAAGGAATACCCCTCTTCGATTTTAACGAGTATATGGCTAACATATCCTTTTCTACTAATCATCTCCTGGAGCTTCTCTAAAGGTAGCGCAGCTCCAGAGAAAAGAGACGCTCCCCTTATTCCCAGAAAAGAGGACGAGACTCCGATGACCTTTAAGTACTCTACTCTAGAAGAAATATAGAGAGCTTTTACAGGAAGATATTTCCCTAGAAAAACTCTGTTGTCCAAATATATAGACTCATCAACTAAAATAAAATCAGTTTCGTTAGGATAAGGCAGCCTCCCCTTAGTTACAGTTAAATTAAAGAAGCTTCTCAAGTCTTCCATACGAACTCCAGCTAAATAACATCTCGAAATACCGACCTTGCCTGTAATGAAAATAACTGGGGCAACACTTTTAACCCCGGGAACTTGCTTAACTATACCTACTATTGACTCAGGAATGTTTATCTCCTCGCTAAGCAGTATTAGGTCAGCACTTATCAATCCCCTAAGCTGCTTCTCTACCTCTGCGTGCATACCTACACCAACAGTCCTTAGAGCCACCAGCGTTGACACACTCACAACTATAGCGAGAATAGTCAAAAAGGTCCTAGTCTTCCTGGTGCCCATGTCTCTTGCAGAAAATAGTACAGCTACTTGAATAAGCCCTATAGCCCTTCTCATGTCTTCCTATTTAGTCTTAAGTTACTCAAAGCTAAAATCTATTTCTCTAGCATAGAATCTAAGCCGCGGCAACTTATTTAAATAGGCAAAATAAAATTACATAAATTTCATAAATACATTATAGATACTGTAGCTTAGTCTTGTCTTTATATTTTTCGAAGTCCTTCATAATATTTTCTACGAAATGCTTTATTCCATAGATCACACTATTAAACTCTGTTGCAAAATTATTGAACTCTAAAGCACTCTTATGTATTTCAGCGTGAACAACAATATCCCCTTCCTTCGTCAAACCATAAGTTACCTCATTCAAATAGTAAGTATCCATAAGCAGTCTCTCATAAAGTCTCTTACGGTCCACTTCTGATGGTATGCTGTGCTGGGCAATAAGAGGTGAGACTATGAGAACCCACTCATCGGTGTATCTTACGAATACTGTTGCTACAACAAATCCTTCGCTAACCTGTATTCTAAAGGGAAGAATGAAGACGTTTTCGTCTTCGTTATACTTGTATTTTAACTGCATTTTACCTAAGAAACTCTTTATCTTCTCTCCTATCTCATTCATTAAGCAAAATAACCTACAATACAATATATGTGTTTCTTCACAATAACTTCCACTCCTGATATCTTCATTTAAAGCTACCCACTATAACCATACACAATGCTTAATAGCTCCCATACAATATATTCGGGTAGATGATGACCGCTGGAACAAACGATAGATGAAGAAAAGAAGAGTCAGCTGACATAAGATCGGGATCCAGTATAAGGAGTAGTTATATGATTTCTAGTAAAGTAGCACAGTATATCAGTGCCTACTATCCTCGTTCTCTAAATCCTCCATATGTGTGCTCTCTTCATTTAGCACTAGCCACTTAGCGTAAAGCTACGTCGAGATCAACAAACTCTAGCCTTCTATAGAGATTTAACGACTCAGAGGAGTTTAATACCCTAGTCTTATAGACATAATAATAAGTAAACTACGAAATAGCTTCAAAATCAGCTAAAACTTTTACTTTTCTTAATCGTAAATAATACTGCCCTGCTTTCCTATCTGCACAACAACCTTAGAGGATAAAAATGAACGCCAGGGCGGGGGACACTATTCTCTCAAATAGTTTACCATCATTGGTATTATTTTACACAGAATCATTGCTGAGTACTTTGCGCTCTTATCCATTCGCTTGAGAATTTTTCTTTTAAGATCAGTATACACTACTAGCGCTTCTCCCTGAAGTCTATGTAGTCTCTTCTCCGGATGAGGAACATCTAGTATTACTCTCGTTTTAACGCCCATTACTAATTTACCGTCTAGCTTCATCTCCACATAGTTTTTCTCAAATGTCTTAAAGACTCGGGGAGGAATAGGCCAGTCCGCTAGTGAAGGCTTAGAAAAATATTCTTTGGCTTTCTTGAAAGTAGCTGCGATGAGTAAATGGGATAATTCTTCTCCATGTTCCAAAAGTCTGCCTAGAAGACCTGCTAAAATAAGTGGCGACGTTTCGAAGGGAGGACTTCTTACTACTATTATGGTAGAGTCATTTAGACGAATAAGTAGCCCTGCGCTACGTGCATAACTAATTGACCTGACTACCTTCAGCTCAGCTTTGATAGATTTAATCACAGAAACCACTTCTCTTGTCCACGAGATATACGGATGATAGAAGATAGGAT
>QMSB01000074.1 GCA_003650815.1 Thermoprotei archaeon
ACAGGCTGTTAGCGATAGAATAGAGTCTATTAGGGTTTCTGCAAGCAGTTTCTCATCGAAGTTTTTCAGTAAATCTATCTTTGTATTGAATGCTAGCACAGAGAAGTCGTCTACTTCGCGTTCAGCGTAAACGAGAGAAGCAGCTATTAGCGCCGCTAAGAAGAGTCTGAGACCACTCATAGAGAAGCTTCTATCAATTATCAGCGCATAGGCTTTTCCGCGTCTTTTCTTAGAGTAGAAGACAAACGTATCATAGTCTACACCAGGTTTCTCAAGAATTTTCTCAACTGTACTTTCTACATCTAAGTCACTGAAATCACTCCAGCTACTCGTTCTAGTGAAACCTCTCATACCTAAAGTACACTGCTCAGCAAAACGGATTACGAGATAGGTACCTATCTTTCTAGCTATCTCCCTACTATCATAAGACAGGAAAAAATATACTTTAGCTAAAGTATCTAGTCCTCTTAAGCCTAGAGACTCCATATTCTCTAATAGCTTCTCATCAGAAGAAAGTATTAGTGCAGTTCTCCTCGGAGCTACTTGAGCCATATCACTTAACCTTTCTAAATCACCTACATCTACTGAGTGCTTCTTCTCTTTTCCAGAACTCCCCTCACTAACTCTACTTAAAGGAACAATAGACTGTTTCCTAGAGCCTACTACTTTCCAGAATATTTCCTCTACTACTTCATCCGGAGTTCTACTAGTGTCTCTAAGCCATATTTTCGTAGTAAAAGCCATTTTAGCAGCCAGTAAAAGATCGTCTACACTTAGCTCTCCTTTAATGTTCTCAATGTTCTCGGCTAATAGGACCATGTCTATTGCCCCTCTAACAGAAGAACCCATTTTGACTGCTGGGTGTCTACGGCTCTCTCTAGCTATGTCTACTGCGAGCTCTATTAGAGGAAGGTTTCTACTACCTGTTCTCAGCTTCACTATCTTTATTTCTTCTTCACGGCTCTGGTAGTCCATTTTAATTCTAACAAATCTGTCTAAAAGCGCTCTACTAACTCTCCTAGTGCCGACATCGTCGTAGGGATTCATAGCACATATTATCCTGAAGCTAGGCTTCGCTCTGATGACTCCGAGCCTCGGAACAGCTATTTCACGGTCTTCTGCCGCCCTAATCAGAGTATTTGCGGCCTCCTCTGACATTCTATTGAACTCCTCTATATAGAGTATTCCGCCTTCCTTCATCGCCTTTAGGAGAGGTCCTGGCTCAAAATACTCTGGCTTAAAGCCCTCAGCCATGACTTTAGCTGGATTAAATACACCCACAAGCTTCTGGGGAGTTAAGTCGCTTGAGCCCTCGACTATATAGAAGGCTATACCACAGTTTTCTGCAATAGTTTTGAGTATAGTGGACTTAGATGTACCTGGTGGGCCTTCTAAGAGAACGTTACGGCCAGCAGCTAGAGCTGATATAATTGCTGTAATTTCTGTTTTACGTCCAACTACTTTGCTACAGACTTTTTTGAGTAAGCTTTTACTAGTATAAGGATTAGTGTTCACTGTGATAGTTTTAGGGGAGATAACTTAAGTATTGCCCTTAAGACTTTTCTCTTATCTTCAGTTTAACTCTCTTCTGAGGCAGAAACCTCACTAGGAGTACTATTTTCTTAGTGAATCTGTAGAGTTCTTCTCTATATTCTACTGCTAGGTGTACGAGTAGTACTATGAAGATGAAGTAAATTATCCAGGAGGCTATGACTAGTGCTTGTGCTATAGCTATGTCTGCTGGAGTAGCTGCACCGTATTTTGCAAACTCGCTTATAACGCTTATGAGAGGTGGAGTTATTGTGAGAGAGAAGAGCATCATAGTTAAGGCGAAGACTTCGACCAGTATTATGTCGTAGCTTAGGAACATGAGTACTAATGTGGACATTATCATGAAAATAACGCTGTTGACTGCTACTTCCTGATAGACTGCTGAGAAAACCGAGGCTACTGAGATTATTACAATAAATGTTACTAGTACTCTGAAGGTGTCTGCTGTTAGCCTTATCTTCTGTCTAAGAGACTTAAGCTTCAGTTTTACTTCAGATAGTGATATTATTGAAAGTGATAAGAGGATAGAGAAGTCTGTTAGCTTTATTATGTAGTCAGAGTGAGTGAGTAGTAGCAGACCCATAAATGCTATTATAATGTAGGGATCTAGTCTGACTTCCCTTAAAGGTATAAAGAAAACATCTGAAGTCAGTTCTTTCAAGTGTTTGAGAGCTGCGACAAATGCTGGAATATATGTCGTCATTACGCCTAGTAGTAGGCAGGAGAGAGTCACTAGGTAAGCTATTTTATCTACTTTAGCTAAGTCGAGCGCGGGAATGAGTGTAGAGGGTATGCTGTATCCAGAGTTCTCCATATTTATGTATAGAGAGATGTAAAGCACGAAGAAAATAGACGATATTAGGGAGCCACCAATCATTGCTTTACGCAGAATAGAGGTAGTTTCTCTGAGGTTTTCTTCGGGGTCTTTGCTCCTAGTTTTGACGTTTTCACCTAGGCTCTGGACTTCCTGGAACCCGAAGACCATTAAGTAGACGTAGGCGGCTGAAGTAAGTGTTCCTAAAATAAGTGAGGAAACAGGGCTCAAGGAGTCAATAATACTTGTTGTTGGTGGTGTAAGAGCTACTTTATAGTATAGTCCAATGAAGTATACGTGAAGTATAAATAGGGTTAAGAAAGCTAGTGTGAGTAGAGTCTGCATACTAACCATTTTTTCCCATTCCTCGTAGCTAGCAACAACTATAGCTGATAAGAGTATAAAGAGGAGTACTTTAATTAAGTGGAGTAGTAGTGGAGAGGTTTCGAGATTAAGCCATGGGAGGAAAACTGGCAGAATATACTCTGTTACGAGGCTTATTATGATGAGCAGATTGAATGCTGCGAGTGCTACGTTTCCTATCCACATAGTGAAGCGGGACACCATGTAGAGGTAGTGTTTCTTACCAAAAGCACTGCTCACAAAGGAGGGTCCTCCGACAATACGTGCTCCTATCTTCTTGCTGTAGTAGTACATTTTAGCATAGGCGTAGGCTAATAGAACTGATGAAATAGAGGAGAGAATCATTCCCGGAAGAGCGTAGACCCCGAAGTATTTCACGCTGTAGGGGCATAATACGAAAGTTGAGGGACCAATAGTCGCGCCAATACTTACTGCCAGGAGTGTAGACAAGCCATATTTTTTCTCTTCTCTTTTTCTCTTGAGCTTGACCTTCTCGCTGACTGTTTGAAGTATTTTTGACTCAAATATCTTAGCTGCAGCTATTCTAGCAATAACTATGATCACGAGAAATAAAGGAATTAGGTAAAAGAAGAGAAGTACTACTGGAAGATTAGGTGAAACAAGCATGAGGTCCATTATTAGTGGAAGAAAGAGCACAGTAGTAAACAAGTCTACTATTTCTTCTGGCATAAACCTTACTTGAAGTAGTGAAAACAGGAAAACGGTTAAAAGAAATGCTAAGACACCAGCCATAAAGACTAGGTACTTAACGATAACAGTAATAAAGTTTATAATACTTGCTTTGAGTCTAGAGTCTCTAGTAGACATGCTTAGCCCCTCTTAATAGATGTTCCAATTATGTGGGCTTGGTAAAGGCCCAGAATAGCTATGATCATTAACACGAAGCCCAGTACTTTGAAGAGAGGATCTATGACCATGAGTACATGGGGGTTCTTTGAGACAATTTCTAGTGTCTTCTTTAATATAGCTGTAGCATTGCCTCCTCTAACTTCTCCGAAAAAGAGGTAGGGTGGGAAGAATAGGTATATTCCCATCATAAAGGCTAGCGCAGCTGCTATAACCCAGAGTACTTGAAGAAATCTAGCTACTGTGACATTCCCTCTCCAAGGCTGTCTAGCTTTCTCGACGAATCGCCTGAAATCCTTGTCTTTACGCATTCTATCAAGTGTCCTAGATAATTCTTCCTCACTCTCTTTCATTAGCTCTCTTACGCCGAGAATGACTATGTAGTCGGATTTCTCGAGTACTTCTTCAAGTTCACTGAGAATTCTTAAAGCCTCATCATTTTTAACAATCGACTTAAGTCTACTAAACTTCTCTCTTATCTTATCGCAAGTAATTTCCGCCAAGTCAGTCACTAAAATCACCTCGAAGCACAGTTAGAGACTACCTAAACTATGATAGTTTTACACGTATATATGCCTACCTTACTCTAAGCACTGAGAACACGGGAGAACTATGAGCATTTCATAGGGATCTCCTACAGCAATAGTCTTTTCTTCAAGATAGAGCCTAGCCACTAAAGCACATACTAACGCGTCTAATTCGTGTACAGAAAGTTCTCTATTTACGTCTCCCTTTAAGCCGAATTTCTCGACGATAATTTTCCTCAGATATTCTCCTCTTCTAGCAGAGAAGCCTAGTAGTTCTAGAGCTGCTCTAGGATAAGTCTCTATTACAGTAAAGCCGAGGATCTCTAGCCACTCTCTAATCCTAATTCCTCGCAGAGTGAGCTTCCTCATACCACTTAGACTTAATGGGAGAATCCTTATACCCATACGTCTGACAGCTCTATCACATTCTCTGAAAGAAGCACTTGGATCTTCTCTTGGAAGTGATAGAGGAGCATCAATGGCGACGACTAGAGGTTTCTTTTCTAAGATCCTTTTAATGATCTCTGAGTCGAAGTGAATAATCTCAAGTGTGGTGAAACAGTTTTTAAGAAAACATAAGCCAGTAGGTCTAGTTTCTACGCCAGCTAAATCTATGCCAGCTACAATTCTCGACTTCACTGAAATTAGTTACATAGACTTAGTATTATAGTTAATTACTTATTAGCTGATAAAAGTAAGTAAAACCCTTAGAGAGCTAAAGCTTTTAAAGAGTTAGAGACTATTAGAGAGATTGTTTCAGCTTTGCGAAAACTGGAAGGAAGTCCTCACTTAACATCACCTTCTCTTAAATTAGTGTTGAGAGGCAATGATTCACCTTAATTTTCTACTAACTCTTCCAACAGCAGTAAAACTAGTGTTAATTAACAGTACTTTAGCTAGCTTAGCTTAACCAGAAATTAAAATAATAGTTAAAGTATTTCCTCTAATTTTGCCGTCTATATTTAATACTAGTAGATTTTCTATTGTCATTAGATTAATGCTCGTATGTAGTTTAGTGATTTACGTATTCCCGGTAGCGGGTTTTCTGGCTCTAGTTCATATTCTATTACTATTACTGCTTTTGAATACATGTTAGTTTCCTTGATTACCTCGAAGAGTTTTTTGAAATCTATTATTCCTTCTCCAAGTATTACGTCTTTCTTTTCCTTATTAATGTCTTTTAAGTGTACTCCGTACAGTCTCTTACCTAGTTTACGTGCTGCCTCAGCTGGATCCTGTCCTGCTCTAGCGAGATGTCCTGTGTCGAGACACATTCCTATGAGCTGACTGTGATTTTCTACTGCTTTAAGCACATCTTCTGCTGTAGCATATCTATGACCTGGTCCATGATTGTGTATTGCTACTGCTATGCCGTATTCTTCAACTAGTCTATCTAGTAAATCAAAGGTATCTAAATCAGGATCTGCTGTAAGAACTTCTATACCTATTTTATGTGCAAACTCAAAGAGTTTTCTTAGTTTTTCTTCGTCTCGAGACATGTGTTTTATTCCATATGCAGCTATTTTTACGCCATATTTTTCTTCAAGCTGTTTAGCTTTAGTGACTTCGCTTAGTTCTGAGGGTAAATGGTCTGGATAGACTTCAGCGTATTTTAGTCCTAAGTCGGCTATACTCTCGAGAGCTTTTTCTAGTGAGAATTTTCTAAGAGAGTAGCTTTGAACCCCTAGCTTAATTTCACTCATAGTTTCTTCACGCCACGTATCTATAAAACATTTTAGACTTTAGTTAACTTGAATTTGGATAGTATTAAATATCTTCTTAGAGTCTGTCTTTCGGAGAAGCTTAATGGGTATCAAGGTAGGTGTTGTTGGTTTAGGCGCTGTGGGAAGAAACCACGCTAAGATACTTAAGAGCCTAGGTGCCGAGGTAGCTGCGTATGATGTTCGAGTTGATGCAGCTAGACAGGTTTCAAGTGAACTTGAATTAGAGTACTGTAGTAGCTTAGATGCGCTTTTGCGTAGAGTTGATGCTGTTTACGTGTGTACTCCTCCCTTTACACACAGAGAAGTTATTGAGAGAGCTTGTGAGGAGGGAAAACATATTTTCTGCGAGAAACCGCTGTGTGTTACAGTAGAGGAGGCTGAGAGTATAGTAGGCTACGTGAGGAAGTCTGGCGTACTGTTTATGATGGGATTTGTTTTAAGGTTCTTCCCAGTATACAGTAGGGTTAAAGAGCTTTCCGAGAAAATAGGTCGCATTATCAACGCCTGGTTCTTCGACGTAAGGCCTCCCTACGTCAGAGGAGTAGGAGGCTGGAGGACTAAGAGGAGGCTTAATGCTGGGCTCTTTGAGCAAACTGTACACGAGATAGATGTTATTAGGTGGATTGTAGGAGAACCTGTTAGCGTCTACTGTATGGGCGGACGCTATGCTATCATGGATTTTGACTACGAGGACAACATGGTTTACGCTATGAGGACTAGGGAGAATGCTCTAGTAACTCTTATCTCGAGTATTACTGCTAGGGCTTCGTCGAGAGACCTAGGGATAGTTGGTAGTGAGGGAACTATACTGGTTAGAGGCAGTGAAGTCTACTTTAATGAAAGTAGAGTAGAGTGCGGTCAATGGAATCCCTATGAGAAGGAAGACGAGTATTTCTTGAAGTGTGTAGAGAAGGGAGAGAAGCCTTTTGTGAATGAGGTAGACGGATATAGAGCTCAGGTAGTAAATGAGGCTTCTCTTAAATCACTGGAGGAGGGGAGAGAGGTAGTAGTAGAGTACAAGTACTAAGCCCAGCGACGAGAATATATTTGGTTCTGTAGAGAGTACTCTATGGCTTCTTTTAGAGTAGCTGTAGGAGGTCTGGGTGGGGGAGGGGATTCAGGAGGAGCTCTTGCTTTCGCTATTCCTCTCCGCCGGAAGGGTATAGAACCTGTTTTCATCGCGTTTGCTAGGTGTAGTACTGACACTATTCTCCGGGCAGAAAAGTATACGGGAGCTGTAGTCAAGGTAACTTTTTCTTCATGGAGTAGTGGAAGATTTTTCGAACCCCATATTGCTTCACTAGGCTTTGAGACATATGTTATTTGTCTTAAGGAAAAGAAGCGTGATGTGATCGATGGATTAGAGAAGCTTGTCTCTGAGCTGAATATCAGAATATTTATATCAATTGACCTTGGTGGGGATTCTCTTGTATTCGGTGACGAGCCTTTGCTAGGAAGCTTTAGGACAGATACTCTGGGACTCGCGTCACTTAGCACTATTTCAGAGAATCTAGGAGTAAGAGCATACTTAGCAGTAGGCGTCCTAGGCTTAGAGGGAGGGGGCAGGGACTTAGATATAGAGTACTTGGCAGATAATTTAGTGAAGTTAAGTGAGTCTAAAGCATATTTAGGCTCATATAGGCCTCCCCAAGAGGCTGTGAGTGAAGTTGCTGCTACAATGGGCTATCTGCTTAGCAGAGAGAAGTCGGCCATGCTTACTCTCTACCGTGACGCTCTCTTAGGTAAACTAGGTACAAGGAGATATGACGTGGCGTATCTTCACGCCGAGGTGTGTGTTAAGAATTATCATGGTTACTTCTTCGTATTTAACGCACTTAAAGTATGTGAACTAAGTAAGCTCTGTAAAGCAGCTAGAGAGGGCTGGTCGCTTACTTTAAAGCGTGTAGCAAGACATAGAAAAATAAGGAGACTGAAGACAAGGAGAGATTTAGATAAGATAGCGGAGTACTTACTGAAGAGAAAATTTGATTTAACTAAAGTTCTTGCAGAATTAAATAAATAGTTTGACCAGAGTCTCATAGAAGGCTCTGGGAGCTAAGTCGAATGCCCTAACTATTTTTTCTCTACTTTCCGTAGCTTTTCTTTCGACAACATGGTCGCTCCGTAAAGCCCACTTACGTCTCCACTCAGAGTTCTCAGTAAGAGTAGATGACGTAGCTACATTATTTTATTAGCTAGTGATAGATGTGAGTTAGCATTTGGCATAAAGTCTAGCAGAAGTCAATACTGTGATGATATAAATTTAATATGAAGAATTGAATCCCAATGCTTAAAGAATGCTGTCAAGTTGACTACCTCTTTGTATCTACTTTAGTCTTTGTAGTTCTATATTGTTAGCACCATTGATATGGGGTTAAACTTATAAGTTTAACCGAAGTGTTAAACTTTGTGTTAGATACTGTAAAGGTCTATAAGAAGGGTATTATTGTGCTTCCAAAAAGTATTCGTGAGAAAGCTGGTATTAGAGAGGGGATGATCTTGGTTGTTCGAGTTAAAGGCAAAGAGATTATTTTGTCTCCTTTAGATCTGTGGTGGAGAGTCTGGGGTTGCTGTAAAGGTAAAGGTAGTGCAGAGGATGTAGAGAGAGAGTTGGATGAGGATGAAAAAATATGGGAGAAGAGGAGATTCAGAGAGTGATTGTAGATACTTATGCGCTTATGGCTATGGTTTTTGGAGAACTGACTCCAAAAGCAGAGAATATTATGTATTCAATATACAGAGGCGAAGCTACTGGAATAGTACCAGAGACCGTTGCATATGAGTATGCCATACAATGGTATAGGGGAAGAATACCTGCTTTAAAGAATATTGATGAAGTCGAGGCTTTTCTTAAAACATACTTTATAGTTAAGAAACTCGAGTTTAAAGACTATATCAAGGCTGCAGAAATCAAGGTTATAGGAGACAAATTCCTCTCAGAGTCAGGAGACTCAGAACTCATGCAAAGAAGACTTAGTTTAGTAGACTCTACTATACTAGCTGTAGCTCTCAGCGAAAAATATCCTATTCTAACAGGCGATAAAGACTTAACTTATGTTGCTTTAAAACTAGGGCTACATGTGTTATGGTGATTTAACTAACTACTCATACTAATAGAAATGGTACCGTGAGATCGTTAGGTAATAAAAAAGTAAAATAAGTACTGTTATTTTAGTAATTGTAAGGGAAATTTACTTAGTATTTTCTTCTTAAGCAGTATTACTATAACTGCAGCTAATATTGCTAAAGTTAAAGGAATTAT
>QMSB01000075.1 GCA_003650815.1 Thermoprotei archaeon
ATATATATGTATATTAGATTTCTATATAGGTGTGATATATGTTCGTCGCTATGTTCGTAGACATAGAACATCCTCATGAACACTACAAGCCTTACCACCATCACCCTCACCATAAAGACGTAGAACCTCCTCCTTTACCACCCATTAGAGGCTTACTCAGTTTAGCTATACTATGTTTAATAAAACAGAAGCCAACTTACGGGAGTCAAGTGTATCAAGATCTTAAAGAAAAATTCGGTCTCGCTGCTCCTCGCCCGCTAATATATACTCTACTTAGAAGATTAGAGAAAGGAGGACTAGTTACATCTACCTGGGAAATTCCTGAAAGTGGTCCTGCTAGAAGAGTCTATAGGATAACTGAGGAAGGATTAGACATACTTAAAGATGCTGCCGTAAAACTGAGAGAAATAATACCGCTGATAGAGAAAATAATAAAGGCAATAGAAGAGAACTAACAATTAACTTAGCATTGGTTTTCTCTCAGACATTAAGTTGTGCAAACTCATTTATTTTCTATTAAAGATAGATTAATGTGGGTCTTATATCTGATATAAGAGCTGAATTACCATGTCTGAGAAACCCTATTTCGTTGCTAATTGACGACTGGTCAGTAGGCTATGTGGGAAAGGGGAAGGGCAGTATAGAAGACACAGTATTCAAGAAGTGTCGTAAATTCGCTGTAGACTTAGCTGACTTAGCCGAGTCTACGGGCATTCACGGAAAGCTTACTTTACTGCCTTATGTAACTAAGCCAGAAGATAGTACATACAGGATTCTAGGTCGAATAGACAAAAGTATTGATGGAATATCTTCGCATGAGCTCCTAGAAGTACTTTCAGTGGTTAAGAATCAGCTGACAAAATATTTTGATATTACACCCGAAGTACTTACTCATACTCTAGCACTAGACTTAGAGACGGAAACTCTAGTTAATGAGTCAGAGTGGGAATGGTCTAACAGACAAGACCTAAAGACCTTAACCAAGTACATAGCATATGCCCTCCAAGTACTAAAAAACATAGGCATAGTAGCCAACGGTATCACGTGTCCATGCGACTTCGGCAAAGAGGTGGAAGGAATTCTAGCCAAAGCCGTTCTAGAAGCAGAAAAGATAGTAAATAACATCAGCTTGACATGGTACTTTCTCCACGTGCAGCCGAGACGCATCGGCTGGAGTGGATCTTCAGTAAACCCTAGGCTAATGTACCTTAACGAAGAAAACAGAGAAGCTGTAGTAAGCATAATCAGCGGCTCACCAGAATACATCAATCAGAAGACAATAGACTCTATCGGACCAGATCCTGATCGACTAGCCGACCAGTGGCTCACAGCAGACGGTGAAAAGGGGAGACTAGCTGAGCTACTCAGAAACAAAGCATACATAGTCTTCCACATACACTGGTATAACTGCCATGGAAGAGAAGATAAAGTAGGTTTTTCCACCTTAAAGAAACTTGCCTCACGAATAAAGAAAGTATGGGAAAATAAGGTCATTTGGATGAAGTGTAGTGAACTAACAAGATATTTTGCGGCAAGCAAGGCCTGGAAGGCAGACATTAAGGAGAATAGAATAGTATTAATCAGCCCCTTTAAATGCCCCCTCTTCACCATAAGCTTCACAGCTGATAAGGAAGTAAAGCAAGTTAAAGTAAACGACAGAAAGCTTGAAAAGAAGGAAAGTCCTCCTCTAAAAGAATACTCGTGGACTATCTCAGAAAACAAAGTCTACGTATGTTTTAATTTATCTGAGAAAACAACAATAAACGTGGAATTCAAATAATTAAACGGTCGTAGTTTCATTGAATTGAGTTACTTTAACTCTATTCTCGCAAGTAATCCTGCGTGGTCAGAGGGGTAGACTCCTTGAACATCCGGTTTACTGCAGATAATTTTACAGTCTAGTACCTTAAGCCGAGGATCTACGAAAATATAGTCTATTCGTAGAGAAGGTTCAGGTAATTTAAAGGTGTATCCCCTCTCACTAGAACCTGCTTCTTCCCATGCATCCCTGAAACACAGTTTTGTTTCATTTATTTCCTTTAGTCCCTTCATGAACTGTACTACTGGCTCATGCGGCTCTTCATTGAAATCTCCTACCACAATAGTGGGCAGTCTCTTTCCGTAATTTTCAATGAAATCTGCCAACTCTTTAGCTTCAATAAGCCTGTCTGGTGGATGCGTAGACAGGTGTACTGTTACAAAGAATATTCTCTTACCCTCTACTTCAATAACCGCTCCTAGAATTGGTCTAGGATGAGGATTTATTTGCGCGCTGTAAGTGAGATCTGCTTCACTTACTCCTATAAATGGATATTTACTTAAAATAGCTAAACCTGCTCTAACTCTCTCTGCTCCAGGAGGTCTTCTCAGGCAACATACAACATTATATCCCGTAAGAAGACTCGCGATCTGCTCTCCCTGATTTCTATCTTCCTCGTCTAGCTCAGGGTCACTTACTACTTCCTGTAAGCCAATAATATCAGGTGAATTCTTTTCAATCTCCTCGACTATGAGTTTTCTTCTAGTTTTCCATGGTGGAGAATAGCCCCAGATATTCAGAGTCATTACTTTAATTTCCACGCTAGTTTTAAACGACGAAAATATAAATGACTATGTTTGTGGACTTTTATAGACTACCCATTCTAGTCTTCTTATACCAGTCTCTATTAAATCTGGTAAACTGAAGTTTTTAACTCTCCTCGCCCCCCTATTAGCTAACACTAAAAGTATGCTGAAACCTATTTCCTCGAGCATTGATTTAAGTACTTGAGGAGGATAAATAGTCAGCTTCAGCTTAAGTTCATCCACCTTAATTAAGTTCTCTCCACTTAAACGATAGAGGACTCCACTGTAGTCGAGTGTATATTCACTGATCTTCTTAGTCTCCTCTATCTCAAAGTATTCTTCACTATGCTTTATAGCATGTACGCCTTCAAGAAACTTAACCGGGTAATCGAGAATAAAGATTCCACAAGGCTTCAGGGCTCTGTATATATTCATAAGTACTCTTTTATTTTCTTCATGCGAGAGATATCCAAAAGAAGTATACCACGAGACCACTACATCAAACTCCTCAGAGTAATCTATCTCACTCATATCTTTAACCACATAGTATTTCTCAAACCCCCGGTTCCTTTCCTTAGCTATCTCAATAAACTCCTCAGATGCATCAACACCGTATACCTCAAATCCCTCTTCCCGCCAATACTTATGGTGACGCCCTATACCACACGCTAAGTCAAGAATCCTTCTATACTTCATGCCAAGCTTCTTTTCAGCTAATTTAATGAGAAAAAGCACATAGTAAGCTTCAATGAAATTAACTTCCTCTGGCCAGTCTATGTGCCATAAATATACTTTACCTTTAGCCATATAAGCCTAAGTAATGTAACTCAATATAAGTTTTCCTGGAGACTAGAGAATAGTTTAGGCGAGGAGCTGGGAAATAGTAGTCAGTTTATACACTACTATAAGCATGCATAAAGTTAAACAAATAAGCTAGCTGGACAGTCTCTAAAGACTGCAACCCCATATTCTAATATTAGTAATATCTCTTGTGCTATCTTGATTGATGTCTCAGTTTAAGGACTATTTCTTTACTTTGAGTATATAGCTCGGCTGAACGCCTCTTCCCTCTACTACTATTTTATCTAGTGTTATTGTTATTCTAGCGTAAGATCCTGTAATTTTGTCGAGTTCCCACCAGCCCATACTATGTAGACATATGTGGTGTGTTTCGTTTTCTTCACGGTATCCGCCGTAGTGTGCGTCTCCGCTGAAAGTAGCTATTAGTCTATGGTCTTTAAATAATTCGAGTAACTCTTCCTCATTGCTTATTCTTGGTTCATCACGGAAGATCGCTATGGGGTAGTGACAGAAAATTATTATTGGTTTATTTTTAGGTACTTTTTCTAAGTCTTCTTGAAGCCAGTCTAGTTCTTGGCTCGGTACATGTCCTGTAGGTCCACCACTATTAGTATTAGGGCCCCATGCTGCGTCTAAGAATATTATGTGGAGAAATTTTATGTCTATTGACTTCCACCAATAGTTTATTCCTATAATATTGTTATATTCTTCTCTAGTAAACGCATCTAAGTCGTGGTTTCCAAAAACATAGTATCTTGGAGCTCTGCACTGAGAATATACTTCATTTATCTCTCTTAGTGCTTTTAGGGCTTCTGGTTTCTTGCAGCCAATAAAGTCTCCGAGCTCTACTACAATATCTGGGTTAAAGTCATTATTCATGTCTTCTACAAACTTTCTGAGCCACTTTCTAATATCGAGAGGCCCTTGGTGAACATCTGCGACAGCTCCTATTTTAACACAACTACCTCCACTTACCATACTATGGACTTCACTCAAACACACTTTAACACATTATCCTCTATGACTAGAGATTTAAAATACATTCGCTTTTCAGCGAGGCTAAGTGTCGTTAATACTAGAATACGTTATGTAAAGATTAGTAGTAGATTAAGTACAAATACTTAAGGCTTCTTGAAGAAAACATAGTTCTGAAGGTAGTGCTAAAACTAAATCTTACCGAGTAGACTTGAATTAAGGTGGCTACTTATTCAATTAATCAATATTTCTTGAGAATATCGAGAACTCCTTTTCCGCAGGAAAAGGGAGATACATAACCTCCTTTCCTTAAGACTACTTCTTTTACTTCCTCTACTGCATTTGAAACTGTTGCTGGAATAAAGCCATACTCGCTGTCAAGCATATCTAAGTCGTGTACGCAGTCACCTACGCAGAGAACTTCATTATAGTCTATACGCCAGTAGTCTGCTAGTTCTCTAAGAGTCTCTCCTTTGCCTGCAGAAGACAGTATTACTTGAAGTAATGCCCATACTCTACTACATTTTAGTTTCAAGCTCCTTTCTCTTATTTTTTCATTCAAATACTTTTCTGCCCATCTAGCTTCTTCCGGGCTCTCGAATTTTAATCCAGCTAAGTGTCTTTCGCATGCAATTTCCTCGCTAACCCATATTTTCACATTAAATCCCCTTTCTTTAAGCTCTTTTTCGGCTTCTTCAAGGAGCCTCATTATTGAAGGTAGCAGGCGTTTCCATTCTCTTTCGATTTTAAGGTAGTGTTCAAGGTAAGGTCTATAGCCTTTGTCTACAAGAAAATATATCTCCTGCTCATTAGCTATTAAAGCATGAGGCACTCTAGCGCAAGCTCCTAGCTTATTAGCATTCAAGTACTTTACTTGATCAGAAAGAGGTCTTCCTGAAGCAGTAGTCACTTTAATTCCCTTTTTAGAAAGCTTTATTAGAGCCTCTCTGAGCTCTGGCAGTATTGTCTTATCCCATTCTAGCATTGTGCCGTCTAAGTCCAGTGCGACTAGCTTAATTTCTGTCATAGTAGTCTTCTTTATCCTCTATCTTCATTTTAAAAATACTTTTTCCTTCACATTTATAGGGTACTTCAAGTATGTCTGCTATAGTCGGAGCCACGTCTATAATTTCTGCCTCTCTCACTATTTTTCCTCGATACTCTTCAGGTAAAGCGCCTCCTGACACAATAAACGTTACTCTCCTAGTCCCCCCACTATACTTGTCTGTAGGTCTGTCTTTTTCGAAGTCCCATATGTAGCAGTCGAAGGGTGCGTCGTGTCCACAACACCAGTTAGTGCTTCTAGCTCCCTGTTTTCGAGCAATACTGCAGCCTAAGTGGTAGCCGTGGTCTGAGGCCACTATAATGTAAGTCTGATTCCACATCTTCTTAGACTTCAAGTACTCTACTATTTCTCCTATAATATAGTCGAGCAACATCATGTAAGAGTGTTTTGACGTAAACGGATTAGTGTCACTCTTCTCGACATATGAAGGACACCTATTAATTACATCGAATGTAGGGAAATAGATTAGCATTAAGTTAAAGTCGGGATTGAAGTCCATGTAGGGTTTAATGAAGTTCCTCCATAAGAGTAAATCAGACCACTCGACTGTATTGTGTAGCGATATTTTAGTGCAGTGAGGAGAAACAATAGTGTCAGGCACATAGAAGTAGCCTCTCTCGTACCATCCTCCAATAGTAGCACACTTGAGCTCACCCTTATAGTACTCTTTAGCGTACTCGAAGAAACCTGTTTTCTCTTCATCACTGTAGTCTTCAGGGTTTCTCCAGTATTCTTCGTCGTAGAGAGGTCTAGTGTAGCTTCCTGTAGCTAAATACCTCATGCCCTGTCTAGTGAAGCATATGCCTCTGTTCCACGGCCTCAATACCCATAGACCATTGTCTATGAGCTCTGCGAAATGAGGTATTAGTCCTCTCTCATAGTAGCCTTTAATGTTTACTGGAGGTATCTTCTTTTTCTCGTCAACATATACTCCTTCAGCCCAGTGCCCAGGAAGCTGGTCTATAACCAAGAGTATTACTTTTACCTTAATTTTACTCGACATTGTGTCGCCGCTTAAACACGTTTACCTATAATCATTACTTTCCCGTCCTGCCTAGGGAAAACATATTCTGGTCGGCCATCGCCATCCACGTCTGTCGCTCTTGAACGCACTTCACCGTTGTAGAAGAAGTCTTTGCGCATGGTATCCATAAAGTATATTTCTCTTACCTGTAGCTCATAGGGATCTAGTACGAATATCTTCAGCCTATGTTTAACATCTATTCGCGGTGCTCCTCTCCGGCGAACCATTTGCTCCCCGAAAACAAACTCGTATTTTCCTGAGTTAGTCCAGTCAATTGCGTGAACTCTAGTAGGGACCACCTTGTATCTTGGGTAAAGCCCCCAGTCTATTACTGTGTGTCTATGTGCTCCCAGCACCCATAGAGTCTCGCCGTCTGGCCCAAGTAGCCTACTTTTACCTCGATAGCCCCACAGCTCTGTTATGAAAATGAGGCGCCCGGGTCCCTCTGGGTTAGGTATATGTGCTATCCACTGTCCGTGGTCAAATAAGTGAGATACATTCCACACTATTTTACCGCTCGGATACTCCATTAGAAATCCCTTTTCTACAAGTACTTCAGGCTTACCATCTCCCTGGAAATCGTCTAGCGCGACGTCGTCGAAGTGGGTATCATCTATAAGGTCTCTTACTCTTTTCTTAAAAACTATTTTTCCTACAGGATTTACTATGAGTAGCTCTCCTTCGACTTGGGGTGACGCGTACCTAATATGATCTACTGTAATGAACGCTATGAGCTCGCTTTCCTTGCCCGGCAACTTAAGGAAATAGAATTCGTGGCCAAAATCTTTTCTAAGGCCTTTAATACTCCACATGAGCTCGAAGTCTTCATTGAAGGCAAGCAGTGCTCCACCAGCTACAGCCACGCATATACCGTAGGAATCAGCAGAGCGCTTAAAGGCTCCCACCATAGGAACTGCTACACCGTAGTCATCTGTAGTCTCTACATGAATCTCCCTCTGCCTAACTACTTCACCGTTCTCGTCTAAAGCCAGTACTCTAGCCTCCCCCGGCACGCCCTCAGGTACAAGTAACTCCTCTTTACCGTCACCATCAATATCAGCGAAATCAAATATAGTTGTCCCCCAGCAACCCGTACTCTTCAGTCTCTTCTCAAATAGAAGCTTCCCATCGATATTGAATACTTTAAGCAAATCACCCGCAGTAGAGAGTACAGCTATTTCTTTACGCCTATCACCATCAATATCGCCTACTTCAATCGAATAATTAGGATAAAGCCCTAAGTCTACTAACGCTTTGCAGTAGTACTCTTCAGCCTCGTCTACAACAATTTTATCTAAACTACTCGAAACCATATTAAATCAAGCTCAGCAAAATATAATACACTAATCCTTTTCGACAACAACTAATCCCAAGTAAACGCCAGAAATAGACACAACTGTTCAACTAGTATTAACTAAGCCCTCAAACTAGAAAATCTTATAAACTTAACCAGAGATATCTTACTAAACACATCGTCGGAGCTGTAAAATGAGCAGGAATCTCGCAGAATTTCTAGTCAGAAGCGTACCAGAAGAATACTTCATAATCAGCAGAATGTGTTGTCCAAAATGTAAAGCACCAGAACTAAAAGTAGTCCTCCAAGAACTACTCATACTAACAGAAATCCCCTCAACACTAAAAAACTCAGGCGCAAGCGATATGACTGATCGACTAACCTTAAAATGCAAAAAATGTGGAAGCGAATTTACATTAATCTTTTATTTACATAAATCATACACCGAAAAATTATCCACTGTAGCCGAAGAGCTCATGAAAACACTAGAGCGCAACAACACTCAACAAGACTAAGGTCCCACAATAAATTACAGAAAACTGTAAAACAGTAATTCTTATATATTTTTACACTATTACAGTATACAGTATGAGTGTAGAAGAGAGACTAAGTAAACTAGAAGAGAGAGTATCTAGAATAGAGCAGCTTCTAAGTAAAATAGTTAGAGAATCACGTAGAGAAGCAGCTAAAAAGCCACCTTACAAAGAAATAAGAGAACTTTTAATAAGGAAATATGGAGAGACTTATGAAAAAGAATTTATTTGTTTAGCCTGCTATACCGATAAATTCGGCTGGGACCTACTACTCTCTCCTAAAGACGCTCTTAAAGTAGATGCTAGAAGAGTATCCTCTGTATCTGAAGTATTAGCTAACGAGTATAGAGTAAATATCCTCAGAGCACTTTACGAGAAATCTAGAACTTCAAAAGAATTAAGCGATATTACAGGCCTTGAAGGAGGTCAGCTTTACCATCACTTAAGGATACTTATCCAAAACAGATTTGTTGTAATGGGAAAAAGAGGAGAATACAGTATTACAGTTAAGGGAGCTGCTGCTCTCATGGTTTTATCAGCTTTAGCCGAAGTACTAGTGCCTCCCCCTGAAGAAGAATTGGAGAAGCCTTTAAGCAAAGTAAAGATTTCTATGGAGAATACTCTTGAGCAATGAATTAACTACTTTCTATCAAAAGAAATATTGGTCAAATTGTCTCTATTCCCTTTAAGTTAAACACTTCTTTTAATTGTTATTTCAAGCTATATAAATATTGTTTTAATTGAGCATAAGTCATTACGTTAACATATTTTTCTGCTTTTTTAA
>QMSB01000076.1 GCA_003650815.1 Thermoprotei archaeon
ATTTGAAAATTATTCAGTAAAGTTGTCTTCTATCACTTTCTTTAGTTTTTAATATAGTAGACGTAGTGACTTAACTCTATCTAATATTTTGCTCAAAATCTTACTAGGAATCTTGCCTAGAAGTTCATTATGTCTGAGACTAGGTCTGACTTAAGTAGAAGTATGTGAGGAGTCTTCTTAAGCTGAGCATGCTTCTAGTGAATTCAAAGAAGCCTGTTACTGGTATGCAGACTATGTTGTCTGCTTCAGCATAGTATTGAAATAGTTCATTGCTCCATGTGAGCAGTAGTCTTCGGGAATCATTGAGGTGTTTGTCTTGTGTCTCTTTAAAACTATACCTGTACAGTTTCTGTAAATTTCATACTTGTCTGTTTCCTCTACTGTTTTCTGATGAAGCGTGGTATTGGCTCTAAGTCTAGTGGAACATGTTCATGTTTATTGAATTCGAAGTACTTGAATACATTTACACTCTTCTGCTCTCCACTTATCTACTATACGGGTCAGTAGCTTAGCTACTCATAGAACGGTAGTCTGTCTACATCCCTATAGTTCATCCAGGCTAGAAAGTGTTCACGATAGTTCATTCCTCTATATTCTTTATAATAAAAAGAGTTTAAAACTTTAAGTTACAGGTATTTCTGGCAGTTATAGCAGTACCAGCGCTTATACTGTGGTATCCACGTAGCTGGCTTACCACAGGTGGGACATCTCGGCGTAAAGATTTCTACTTTCGCGTCTACAGATCCTCCTTCGTGGAGAACCCACCTCTTTAAGTCATCATAGAAGTCTTTCCTGCTCTTAAAGCCTCGGAAATTAAAGCTATAGACTTTCGGAGTGTTTCCCTGAATAAAGCCTACTGTTAGAGTAGAGCCTCCGAAGTACTTACGGTACTCTACGAACCTTATGTTTCTAAGAGGTATTACTAAGCTACCGGGAGTTCTAATACCTCTATACACGTCTTCTAAGCTAAGCTTCTTACTCATAGCTATCTTTCTACCTATACCGAATGGCGTCTTAGCGCCAAGTGCTACTACTGTTGCTCCTTCACTTAGACTCAATGCAACATAATACAGGTTTTTATTTGTTAAGACGAGATATCCTGGCCTATATGTACTCATGAAGCCTCTAACATAGGCTTCAGCTACGCGTTGAGCAGTACCTGTGGGAAGAGGAGTTTCGTAAGCAGCTACATCTCCCTCTTGTCTAATAATATACTCCTCCACGATTAAAAACTAGAATGAGGATTATAAAAATTTTATTAACTATGAGCACAGAGCCTTCACTGAGGTAAGGTTTAGTGTATATAAGAAGTGTTTTATTTTACTTATGTGAAAATTAACCATGGATATTAAAGTCTACGTAGTGCTTTACTCTCATATCGACGTTGGCTGGGGCTACTACTGGGGGCCGTCACTCGAATATATTGAGCGCCAGAACAATGTTATTGCTTTCAGTGCACTAAACTTAATTAAAAATGACCCTGACTTTAAGTGGACAGTAGACAACGTCTATGTTATTAGAAGACTTTTAAGAGATTTTCCCGCTTTACAAGACTTTATTATATCTGCATTGAAGGAAAGTAGGATAGAAGTTTCTCCACCAGCTGTCGCTATCTCACCCCTCTATATTGACGGAGAGTCTCTGATAAGAAACGTGTTACTTGGAAGAGAGTTCTACGAGAAACTCGGTGTGAATAAACATTCACCAGTGTTCATTGCTTTTGATGTCACTTGTCATCACCCGCAGCTGCCCCAGGTACTCCGTAAGCTAGGCTTCGAATACTATGTTCCAGGAAGACCAGACATGAAAGCATATAAACTGAAAGGAGTACCGATAGAATTTATCTGGGAAGGACTTGACGGAAGCCGTGTCCTATGCAATAGGGTTAGCTACGGCTGGGCTTACGTTGAGCTTAAAGAGCCTTTGAGCGTAAAGACTTGGAGTGAAGGAGCAGGGGGGATAGTACAGCACTTAGAGAAAAAGGTAGCCGATATTTACGAGGGAGTAGAGCCTCCCTACATAATATACATTGGCAGAGACTGGCACGAGTTTCACCCAGCTATATGTGAGCTAATAAGGTACTGGAGAAGCAAGGGAAGAAAGGTAGTTATAGCTACTCCAAGCGAGTACTTCAAGCACCTATCTAAAAAGAAGCTGAAGGTAGTTAAAGGAGACCTTGATCCTGTTAGCTGGGCAGCTATATACGGTGTCGGAGGAGATATAGTACGCTACAATATAATTAAAGCAGTAAATGCTTTACTCAACTGCGAGAAAACATGTACTATAGCATCTCTCTACGGAAGAAAATATCCTTACAGGAAAATAAAGAAGGCCTGGTATCATATAGCTATCAGCTGGCATCACGATATGTCACACGGCTATGTTTCTCAAATAGACTGTGAGAAATGGATCAAAATACTCAAGAATATTCGATTCTGGGCTCTTAGCGAAATAAAGCATGCCGTAAACTACCTTGCGTCAAAAATAAACACGGTCTGGACTAAAGGAACTCCACTAGTAGTCTTCAATACTCTGCCGTGGAGAAGAGTAGACAAAGCATCGCTGAAAATAGTGTTGCCGGAAAACCTTGTTCCAAGAGTATATGACTATGAAGGAAACACTGTATCATGCCAAGTAAAAGTCCTCAGAAAAATTGGAGACAAGAGACTAGTCAAAGTAGAGTTCATAGCAGAAGTCCCTGAACTAGGCTACCGAGTCTACGACTTGAGGCTCGAGAAAGGAGAATACGGTGAGGAGATATCGAGTGATAAAAGTGTTGAAAACAAGTACTTCAGAGTAGAGTTCAATGGAGGATGTATTTCAAGCCTATACGACAAGCAAACTGGAACACAGGTATTTGAGACTAGCAGATATCTCGGGAACGATATCGTTTTACAGAAAGTCAGATTCAGGCCTCCAGACGGACTAGCTATAGATGAAGTCTTCTCTGAGACAAAAAGCAACGACTATAAAGCTGAAAAAGAAGCATTAATCAAAGGAGAACTCTACACAACTTATGTCTCACATAAGAGCTTTGAGGGAATAAAAGTAGAGCAGAAAATACTTTTGTACAACTACAAGCCTGTAGTAGAGTTCTTTACTACAATCGAGGACCACAACTACGACCACAGAATAAGAGCAGTATTTCCACTGAATTTCAAAGGCAAAGTCTATAGAAGCATACCCTTCGGTGTAGTAGAGTTCGAGCCGGAAAAAGAGCCCTACGTGGGCTGGGAAAGAAGCAACGGCAAGCTACCAGGAGTCTTCTGGGCTAGTACTTGGGCAGACTATTCTTCAGAAAACTACGGAGTAACGTTGGCCAATAGAGCTAGAATAGGATATCAAATCGAAGAAAACGTTTTATCGACAATTCTCCTAGCCACAAGAGATCCATCTGTATTGTCTAGGTTTGCTTATCCGCACCTCATAGGAATAGGCAAATATACTTTCAACTACATACTAGTGCCTCATATCGGAGACTGGAAGAAGGCTAAACCATATTTCACAGTAGAAGAGTGGCTAAACCCGTTAATCGTAGTCGAAGCAACAAGACACGACGGGCCACTATCTCCAGAAAAAAGCATAATAGAGGTCTCTGGAGACGCAGTGCTCTTAAGTGCACTTTACAGAGACTCTCGGGGAATAGTAATGAGGCTTTACGAAGTAGACGGTGAAGAAAAAGATTATAGTGTTAAGCTAGAGGGTAAAGAAGTAGAACTACTGGAAACTGATATGCTTGGAAAAATTATTAGCAACAAACTTAGTACAGTGAAGCCTTATGAAATAAAAACACTACTAATTAGAGGTGTTTAAACAACAACAGGTATTTTAGCTTTTCTTAAAAGTATTCTAAACTCCTCAATATTCATTGAAGCTATTTTTGCGGAAGTCCTGATGTCTCCGGTCACAATATAGTATTCGAGAGCAGCTCTAACACGAGGTCTTTGTTTTCTAATAAATTCCCAGTCTGCCTCGCTTTCCCTCATCTTTCGAGCTTCTTCCTCTAGTTTACGCCACTTTTCAAGCTTTTCTTTTAAGTTCATAAATAACCCTCTCTAAGTCGCTTATAGGAAATCTATGATGAGTATCTAACTCATATTCTCTGAAAATAGATAAAGGATTTTCTTCAGAGAAAAGTCTTCTCCTGTAAGCTTCTTTAATAACTTCTAGCGCTCTCCACACAACAACTTCTTTAAGCTCGTCAAGTAAATCTACGGACATTAGTACACCTCTATTTTCAGTTAAAACAATATATTTCCTTTTTAAGCCAATTACTAAACATATTGCTTCAGGTAGATCTACTCCTCTTATTCCTGGAGTAACTCTAGTTTTCTCTACTATTCTTCTGGCTTCATTTACTATATCTAAAGTTTCTGTGAAAAGGGACAATTTTCCTTCAGCTATAGCATCAGCTATCCAGACTATAGTATTTTCACTCACAATTTCGTTTAAAACTGTTTCAGGGACAAAAACTGTTTTGAATACTTTAAATAAGGTATCTCGTCTTCTCCAAAGACTCCAGTCTATTAGAAAGCAAGTGTCGGCTATAGCGAACTCCATTGTCATAACCTCAAGCTACATTAGGTATCTTAGCTTTAATTCTAAGTAAATTAAATTCCTCTACTTTTAGACCAGCTATTCTAGAAGCAACATACAGGTCTCCTGTCTTAATGTAATATTTCAAGGCTGCTTTAATTTTAGGAGGTTGTCTTTCAATAAAACTCCAGTCTGCTTCACTTTCTCTTATTCTGCGAGCCTCTTCTTCTAATTTATGCCATTTCTCAAGTTTTTCTTCTAGAGTTTTTGTCATCTCATTATCTATAGCCAAAAGCAGATTTATGAGGATTTAGGTTAAAAAGATATTAAACTACTTTAATTGATATTTCAGCTTTCTCTGAAGGCTTCTCTACTTTAAATACGACTTTCCTTCTCTCTCCCGGCTCTAAGTCTATACGCTTAACTGAGACTTCTTTTCCGTCGACTAGTAGCTTTACTTGAGCAATATCAGAAATCTCGCCAGTATTTTCTATTACTCCTGATACTACTAGTTTGTCTCCCTTATACTGCTTTTCTACTTTAATGCATTCAAATGATGCTCTGTGTTCTTTAGTTATGTTAATTGTCTCTACTAATCTTATGTCTTCTGAAGAGCTGCCTACCATTATCTTGAATTCTCCTGGCTCAACTACTCTCCTCATATCTGGCCCGAAGTACGCTAAGTCATCGAGAGTCAATTTGAATACTACTGTCTTCTTTTCGCCGGGCTTTAGTGTTATTCTCTTGAAGCCTCTTAGCTCTTTTACTGGTCTAGCTACTCTAGACACTACGTCTCGTATATACAGTTGGACTACTTCATCGCCTTCTCTGTCGCCTATATTTTCGACGTCTACACTAACTACGATACGTCCCTTTTCTTCATCAACTTCTACAGATAAATTGCTGTACTTGAATTCAGTGTAGCTCAAGCCGTAGCCAAACGGGAAGAGAGGTGTAGCCGGCATATCTACGTAGTCGTATGATCTACCAGTAGGCTTGTAGTTGTAGTACAGTGGTAGCTGTCCTTCACATCGAGGCCAAGTGAAAGGCAGTCTTCCTCCTGGATTAACTTCTCCGAAAAGTACTTCAGCTATAGCTGTTCCTCCTTCCTGTCCAGGATACCATGCCTGAACAACAGCTGGCACTTTTTCTAGCCAATCGCCTACAACAGCACTACCTGTTATTAACACTACTACTGTAGGTGTTCCTGTCTTCCATACTTCCTCGATCAGCTTCTCCTGTACTCTAGGAAGCCTCAGTATAGCTCTGTCCCTACCCTCACCTTCATCTATTCCTACGAAAATTACTGCTACGTCGGCTTCTTTAGCCAGCTCGACAGCTCTCTGTACACCGGCTGGTACCTCGTCAGCGTAGTCCCAGCAAAGCCTTAAGGAAGCATAGCCAGCTCCAATTCTTCTGTACTCTAGTCTTAAATCATACTTACGGTCTTTTTCTAAGTCTACTACTGCTCTCAGCGGGAAGCTGGTAGGCTTGTTCCAAGAGTCTATTAAGAGCTTGCCGTCCAGCCATAGTCTAACACCTCCGCCGTCTGCTAGCACTATTAGCTCAAATTTATCTGTCTCGGGTGCAATTAGTCTAGCAGTAATTCTAGCTGAAAACCTGTCGAAAGGTAAGTGCGAGTCCGGTGAGTCGTGGGCCCAGTCGAATCTAATATCCCGGCGTCTAATCGTTGCCACTGGCTCTCCAGCTAAATCAGGGTTGTCGAAATACTCTACTTTCACTCCATTTTCATCCGAGTCCGGGAGGAGTAGGTATTCGCGTGAAATACGAATAAACTCGCTTACGTTAGGTATACAGGCTTTCTCGTGGAGTACTTCTATGCCGGCTTTTTCTGCTTTCTCTTTTATAGCTTCTAGTGGAGAAATCTTTCTACAGGGTATACCGCTGTAGCCACCTAGCTTCAGTTCATCTGAGAGAGGCCCTAGTACAGCTATTTTTTTCACTTTACTTTTATCTAACGGAAGTACATTGTTCTCGTTCTTGAGGAGGACTATTGTTTTCCGAGCGGCCTCTAAAGCCAGTTTTCTGTGTTCTTCACAGCAACATATTTTCTCCGTCTTATTTGAATCGGTGAAGGGGTTGTCAAAGAGCCCTATGAGGAACTTTACTCTCAGTACTCTTCTTACAGCTTCGTCTAGTACTTCCTCTGAAACGAGTCCTTCTTTAACTGCTTTCAGCAGGGCTTCTCCATAGACCTCTACCCGAGGTAGTTCTACGTCTAAGCCAGCCTCTAGAGCCAGTTTAGCTGTTTCTTCTAGAGAAGACGCTACTTTGTGCTTTTCGTAGATACCTATTACAGAGCAGTAGTCTGAGACTACAAAGCCTTCGAAGCCCCACTCATCTCTAAGCACTTCAGTTAGCAACCACTTATGGCAGGAGCAGGGTGTTCCGTCAAGAGAATTGTAGGCCGCCATTACTGACAGTGCTCCCGCTTTAAAGCATGCTTTAAAGCCGGGGAAGTATATTTCGCGGAGTATGCGCTCAGAGAAGTGTATTTCATTGCTGTCTCTACCGCCGTCGCCTACGAAGTTGGCGACATAGTGTTTTGGAGTAGCTATTACTCCTTCTTCTCTCAGAGCTCTGCAGAAAGCAGCACCCATAACGGCCGTCAGATAGGGGTCTTCGCCGTAGCTTTCCTCAGTTCTCCCAGCTCTAACGTCTCGTACTATGTTAACTACAGGCGATAAGCACTGGTGTATTCCTCTGGCTCTAGTTTCTTTAGCTATAGCTTTAGCTACACGGTACATTAAGTCGGGATCCCATGTAGCTGCTAGTGCAATTGCCTGAGGAAAACTAGTAGAGTACTTAGCCACACAGCCATGAAGACACTCGTCGTGAATAATGACAGGTATTCCGAGCCGAGTATTCTCAATAGCCTGTATCTGATACTCATTAGACTTGACTGCTCCTTCTTTAGGAGGCAGATGTCTAATAACTAGAGTGAGATTACCCATACCGTGTTCAGGAATAGTAGTCCCGGACTGAAGTTGAGCAATTTTTTCCTCTAGAGTCATTCTCGACAAAAGGTCTTCGACTCTCTCTTCAATAGGTAGCTCTGGATTTTCGTAAGGATCAATTACACCGTTTTTATTGAAATCAATCCAGTTTTCGTGGTAGATTTCAGGCTTCTTTACATTAGGTGGGAGATAATATCTTCTCGAGGTCATTTACTCACAGTAGTTATGCAACTAATTACTTTTTAACACTTTCCACACTAAAGCTCATACAACAGATACTTTAATTAATGCTGACTACGCGTAAAAGAGGGATTATGCTATTATATGGTCTACAGATGGGAGCAGTTCTCATAGGAAGAAGCTTCAAAGAAGGAATAAGAGACTACTTGAAGCTAGCAGAAATCCTCGAACTGAAGACAATCGAGCTCGATTTCTCTCACCCAGAGCTGTGCTTTGACGGACTTAAACCTAGGATATATTTAACAGAGCTAAGTGATTCGCATAAAAAGAGGCTAGTAAGAGACTTTGCTCAAAACTTTGAAGTAAAAGGAGCACATCTGCCTTTTGCTTCCATGGGAGTATACTCAGCCGTATCCGACGAGAAAGTAGAGGAAGCTTCACGCAAACTAATAAAGTTTGGAATAGAGTGCGCAGCTGAAATAGACTTAGACTTCGTTACAATACACCTTGACTCAAAGAACTTAAATAGTGAAGAGGAAAAATGGAGAAAATTAAAAGAAGCAGCAGAGGAATATCTTGATGTAGCAAAACAATACAATATAGTGTTAGCCCTCGAAAACACTTTCAACAACTTCATGAAAATACCTCAACTAATACGCGAGCTGAAAAACTCTCTAGCTAAAATGACGCTAGACACAGGCCACGCCTACTTAACACTAAAAAGAGAATTTCACAAGAAGATAACACAGTACATAGAGGATAACAGAGACATAATATACAACATGCACATACACGACAGCACAATGAAAAGAGACCACTTAATGATAGGTAGAGGAGAAATAGACTTCAAGCCAATAATTAAGATTTTAAAGAAAACTGATAAAAGATACACACTTAACCTTGAAAGCGAGCCAAGTAGTCCTCAGAAAGCAATAGAGGAAACGATAGAAAGTATAGTGCTGTTGAAGCAGTTCTAATACCGTGAGTTAATATAGCGAATTCTCATGGTATTAAACTGTAATACAATGTTACGTTAATAGTATACAATATGAGAATATGAGCGTAGTAGTCAGTTTTAGAATAGACAAGAATTTGAAGCGCAAAATGGAGAGAAAACTGTAGTCGTAGATGCTAGTGTTGTGGTCAAGTAGTTTGTAGAAGAAGAGTATTCAGAAGAAGCAATTTTACTC
>QMSB01000077.1 GCA_003650815.1 Thermoprotei archaeon
AAATTATAGAGGACCACTAGTAGTACTTAGATTCGATTTAGCTGTTTTCCACGGCACAACCGATAAAATTTCTAAATAAACTCTAACGCGACAAAAGCTTAATTAGGTAAACTACGGAATGATTCTCGGATGATGAATTTGCCGAGTGCTGAATACATGATGATCCATTCATGAACTGATTTATTTGATTCAATATTAATAAGTCAATACTAACAAAAATGTTATGTCTAATACCTAGTATCTGAATTAACTTAAATATATTACCATAAGTTTTGATAAATAACATGTAAACTGCTTCTGGTTAGTAGTTCAATAATCGTATTCAGGTACTTGCTAGTAATTGATTTTTGTTCGTACTACTTATATAACTTACTTCGTAGAAATACTGGTGTGAAATTATGCCTATCTTCGACTGGGGGACATATAATGGTTTATCGAAACTAAGAGTAGCTGAACTACTAGGCACGAGACTCACTGAGATCCCTCCACGAATTTTTATGAGAAAGACTTACGAGGATTACTTTAGACAATATAGAGAAAGCTCAAAGTCTTTCACAACTATTACAGCTCACGCCCCATACTATTCTCTTTTATCATACAATAAAGAGGTTATAGAGAAGAGCATTAAAGCTATGCGAAATGCTGTAAAGAACGCTGTCATTGCTGGAGCAGAAATCTTCAATATGCATATTGGAGTAAAGGTATTCAGAGACGAGAGAGATATAGAGCTTGTAGCGAGTACTGTTAAAGAAATTATGAAAGATTTTGAGGATAAAATATACTTCTCTCTCGAAACAACGTATGCCCCTTGGATGTTAGGAAATTTCGAAGAGATAAGAGCTATAATAGAAACTATCGGCAGTGAAAAAGTAATAGTGTCTCCGCAACTCGAAAACATATTCATGTATGAGACCGCTTTACATTCTCACGGAAAATTCGAGCATGCAAATAAGCAAGCCACTAAAGACTTCTGGCTTAAAGTACTCACTGAAACTCTGAAGCTTAGCAAAGGATACTTCAGCTTAAGATTCTCTCAAATAACCGGAATTTTCCTGGGTAATAAGCTACTAAAAAAGAGAGTTCCTTTGAGTAGAGGATACCCTGATGTAGAGCCTTTAGCAGAAGCGTTGGCTGAGTTCATGGTCAAGGAGATCTACGACAAAAATCTCCCCCTCGAAATACACCTGATATACACAGGTCCTCCTGTCACTAAATTCCAAGACACGATTACGCTGTATTCAGAAATAATGCGTAGAGTGTTTCTATACTTGAAGTAGCTGAACCACGCTGCTCTGCAAAATACGTGAAAAAATGGCGAAAAAGATTTTACATAAGCCTAGAGACTATCAAATTGAAGCATTTAAATACGCTTATTTAAAGAAAAGATGCGTCTGTGTCCTTCCCACAGGCACAGGCAAGACTCTAATTGGATTATTGTGGGCTACTAGACTGCTTCAAGAAAAGAAGGCTAAGAGAATATTGATTCTCGAGCCAACACGATATTTAGTAGAGCAGATAGCTAGCTACTACAGGAAAATAGGTAAAATAGATGCACAGCCTATTCACGGAGGATTTCCGCGACATCATCGTAAAAAGATGTGGAATTCTAAGGTAGTGATAGCCACCCCGGAAGTCACTTTAAGTGATTTAACTGAAAGAGAACTCGAGAGAATTGATGCAATTATAATAGATGAGTGCCACCACACCACAGGACAAGACGCCTATGCGAAGCTAGTTAATAAGATTAAAGCAGAATACAGATTAGGACTATCGGCATATATTCCTCCCAGTAGGCGGCAGGAAATAAAGAAGTTTATAGGAGACATAATGTTTTGGAGCTGGAATGATCCTCGAATTAGACAGTACGTACCAGAGTGGATAGGGGAGGTATATGAGGCTCCGCTTAATCCTCACGAAGAAAGTATACTGAAACGCTTAGAAACAGTATATAACATTGTAGAAGACAAGTACCGTAGCACTGTTAGGCTTGCTATACGCTTTTTTGTTAGAGACGGAGCACTAGCTCTCTCAGAGAGTCTCGAAAAGAGAGGAAGAATGTATAATCTTCTAGACGGTACTTTATTAGAGAAGCTAAAGCATGCAAGACCTGCGCATAAGCTTCCAGCTTTGAGAAGAATACTCAGTGATCATGAAGAGTTCGAAAAAGCTATAGTTTTTATTGACAGAGTATCGCTAGCCTTTTATATATCAGAGAAGCTGAGTGAGTGGGGCTACCGCAATATTGTTCTATGCGGAAAATCACGGAGAGAGAGAAGTGTTAGAGATATACTCGCTGAAGCAGTGAGGCCTGAAACGAAGATAATAGTATCTACATCAGCTGGCGAAGAGGGGATAGATCTGCCTACAGCAGATCTTTTAGTGATATGGTCCAATATTGTCAGCACGCTGAGATTTATTCAGAGACATGGAAGACTTTTGCGTAAATCTGGAAAGAAATTAAAGTTTGTCGCGTATATAGTTACGCCTGAAACTCCCGATATAGATAGCCTGATAGATGCTATTTTCTTTGCAAGAAGAGCTGACGTGGATGTGCCGCTTGAAGAAGATGCTTTGAAAGCACTAATTAAGAAAAGTATCAAAGCTAGGGTAATTGAGTTGCTTGAAGCACGTCCTCTTCCTGCAGAATGGATAGCTGATGCACTGAATATTTCCTTGTCTGAAGCAAAAAGACATTTAACTTTTTTAGTGAAAAATGGAGACATCATATACTTCTACACTCATTTAGGTAAAACATACGTTGCAAGACAATCCTTTCACTTAATACTTGAAGAATACGATGATTACTTTGACCCTAAGATAACAGAGTCGATAGCCGATGTGAGCCTGAAATTAGGTCGAAGGAAAAGAAAGATAAGTGGTGCCTTCTCTGAGGTATTAACTAAGGTAAAGAATCTAGCGGCTACTAAGGCTATTTCACAGATGGTGATTTCAGTGCAAGTTTTTGACCCAGAACTAAAAGCCTATCATCTAGTGACGATCAAGTATAACTACCTCATAGACACTCCACTGCTTGCAGAACTAGTCGTAAGAAATTCGTTCTCCTATGCTGAAAGAAAAGTAGGGTTAATCTAAGAATTAAATATTAAGATCTCAGAAACTTCTTTTCGTCACCTTTCAAGAAGACCGTCGTTTCATCACAGACTACCGTATTATCTACAGGGCAGATTTATATTTTACGTCTCTTAGTCGAGTAGACTTATTCTCATTTTCTTTAATGCAGGCAAAGTTAGACTTATGAGTATTGTGGATATAGCTATGAACAGAGCCCTTTCGATATACATGACGTAAGCCATGAGAGCCGCGCGTTCTAGAGCACTTACTGGAGGTCTGAATACCCAAATGTAAATATTGAATCCTGTTAGATGATCTACAAGCAGTGCTGCTGATGAGACAATTATTACTGACGCCAAGTATCTTTTCCCTTTAAGTAGTCTTATCCACTTAGAAATTTTATCTGACATTGCCACGCTCGCCATAAAAATGATTAGGTGAGGTAATGCTATGAGTCCGACAAAAGATAAGCTAGTATAAGCGATCCATAGAGCAAAGAGACTTCCATATAGTCCTAGAAGTAGACTCTTTTTCTTAGCTGAAGTCGGATGAACTAGAAGACCTGCTGTAAATGCACTTAGCATAGAGGGAGGCGAGAAAACTATGCTCATGAATTTAAATCCTTTAAAAACATAAGTTAGCAACTGACCCATGGCTACTGCTATTAGGCCGTTAAAGGGACCTAAGATAACTCCGTAAAACGGAGATAAAGCAGCTACTATTTTTATTTTAGCCTGAGCTAAGCCTATCACTGGTATGCCTGGTATATACGTCATAATATAGTACATTGCGGCGAATATAGCTGTAAGAGAAACCTTAAGTGATGTTTTCACGTCATGGTCAGAAAAATAAACAATATAAAACTATCTGCCCGTACTGTTGCTTTTTCTAAGCTTCTTTATATACATTTTATAGGTCAGTACAACTGTTTTCGGCAAATTCGCTTTAACATAGTCCAGCCTTCTGATCGATGTGTTCAAGGGAGCTTTTTTCAGCTCTTCTGGACATTTATATGCTTTTTCTGAGATCCTGCGAAGAGCTTCAGCATAGCGATCTATATTTTCTGCTCTTTCAGACTCTGTAAACTCTATCATTAAGGCTTCCTCAACTATCGGCGGGAAATATATTGTCGGTGCGTGTACACCTTCATCTAATAAGGCTTTAGCTACGTCCTCGGCTGTAACTCCAGTCTCCTTCCTTAACTCCTTAGCACTTATAACACATTCATGCTTTCGATGTCTTTCAGGCGCATAGGGCAGAGTATATCCTTTGACACTCTTTATTTTAGTGAGGAAGTAGTTAGTGTTGAGAACAGCTACTTCAGAAACCTTCTCGAGGCCTTTTTCCCCAAGAGAC
Source organism: Thermoprotei archaeon (assembly GCA_003650815.1). GTDB lineage: Archaea > Thermoproteota > Thermoprotei > Thermofilales > B15-G2 > B15-G2. The sequence goes on from QMSB01000077.1 coordinate 4,429, forward strand.
ATTATGTACACGAATGCTTTAAGCAGAGGAATAATGTTGCCGTAAAATGCTCTTACACGCCCTATCGAATAAGGTCTATTATAATCGAGATAATACTTCTTATTATCTGGATCATACTCTATTACAGGTATAGGTAAGAATTTTTCAAGTTCTTTAGTAACACAAATAGGTCCTGCTCCTGGCCCTCCTCCACCGTGTGGTGTGCCGAATGTTTTGTGCACATTTATATGAACTATGTCAAAGCCCATGTCGCCAGGTCTCGCCTTACCCAGTACTGCATTGAGATTCGCTCCATCGTAGTAAAGAAGCCCTCCTGCCTCGTGTATCATCTTTGCTATTTTAAGGATATCTTTCTCGAAAAGTCCTAAAGTATTGGGGTTCGTTAACATTATTCCTGCTGTTTTTTCCGATAGTGCTGCTTTAAGAGCTTCTATGTCTACGCAGCCATCATCTCGAGTAGGTACTCTAATTACCTTAAATCCCGCCATAGCTGCTGAAGCTGGATTAGTACCATGAGCGCTATCTGGAACAAGCATCTCATCACGTTTTTCGCCCTTATACTCGTGATAAGCTCTTATGATTAAGCAACCTGTAAGCTCTCCATGGGCACCCGCAGCTGGCTGTAGAGTAGCTTTATACATTCCTGTTATCTTACAGAGCCATCTTTCGAGCTTATACAATATCTCGAGTATACCCTGAACAGTGTCTTCGTCTTGTAGCGGATGAAGCCATACTATATTATCGTCTGAAGCTAGTTCTTCACATATCTTAGGGTTATATTTCATTGTACAAGAACCTAAAGGATATGTTCCTAGGTCAACACCATAGTTCATTTGAGATAATCTAGTATAGTGTCTAACTACATCTACTTCAGAAACTTCAGGAAGCAGGGGCGTCTCCTTACGCAACATTGCGGCTGGCACCATTTCTTCAGGCCTAGCTCCTACCGAATCTACTAACTCTTTAGAGGGCTCTGGCACTAAATGTCCTATGAGACCTTCTTTGCTTAGCTCATATATAAGAGGTTCATCCCATCTAGCTTGCCTAAACATGCTTCTCACCTAAAAGAATCTCCTTCAGAGCTTCCACGAGATAGTCTAAGTCTTCCTTCATGTGAATCTCAGTGGCGCAGAAAAGTAACGCATTATTTAATTCAGGGAAATACCTGTTTAGCTCAAGTCCGCCTATAATATCTCTTTTAAGAAGCTCTCTATTTACGTGCTCTACACTTACACCAGTCTCACTGAAATCTGCTACAAACTCTTTAAAGAAAGCCGATTTGAATAAGGGAGCTACTACACCTTCAATAGAATTAAGCTGTTTAGCTAAATAATGTGAGTTATACAGTATCGTTTCACACAATTTGCGCAAGCCTTTAGGTCCGAGAAGAGACAAGTATACCGCAACGGCTACTGCGCAAAGCGCTTCATTTGTACATATATTAGATGTCGCTCTTTCTCTTCTGATATGCTGTTCTCTAGTCTGCCACACCATACAGAAGCCTCTCTGAGACTCATCAAGCGTAGTAGTCATACCAATAAGTCTTCCAGGCATTTTTCTAGCTAGCTTTAAGTCCCTTACACCGAATAACCCAAGTAAAGGTCCTCCGTAGTTAAGACCTAAGCCCAGAGGCTGTCCTTCTCCTACAACAATGTCAGCGCCGTAGTCTGCTGGAGGCTTGAGTATCCCTAGGCTTATGGGATCTACACTAACTATAAAAAGCGCTCCTTTGCTGTGAGCTATTTCAGCTATTTCATCGGGATCTTCCTCTATGAAACCTAAGAAGGAAGGCACTTCCAAACACACTGCTGCAGTATCCTTATCTATTTTGTTCTGAAGATCATCTCTGTCCATGTAACCCGTTTCTCTGCAGTAATCTACTTCCACTACTTTGATGTTCTGATACTTCGTGTACGTTCTAACTACTTCTAGGTACTGTGGATTCATAGTACGCGGAACAAGAACTTTGCTTCGCCCATTTACTCTTTTAGCCATAAGTATAGCTTCAGCTAGTGCGGTCGATCCGTCGTAAAGAGAAGCGTTAACTACTTCCATGCCCGTTAAGTCAGCTATCATACTTTGATACTCGAAAAGCGCCTGAAGCATACCTTGAGAAATCTCAGCCTGATAAGGAGTATATGATGTATAGAATTCGCTTCGTCGAAGTATTTCTCTGACGACTGCTGGCACATAGTGAGGCCAGCAGCCAGCACCCCTAAAACACTTCAATTCAAGTAAAGATCTATTTTTCTTTAAAATCTGCTTAACTTTCCTCCATACGATATACTCTGGTACTGGTCGTTTGATTTCTAAATCCATCTTAGCTTTTCCTCGAACTTCTCCCGGAATATCATCAAATAAGTCCTCTATATCCTTCACTCCTACTTCACTTAACATTTTGCAGAATATTTTCTGCGCAGAATTCGGTACCCAGGGATGGCTTTCCATTTAACTCCCGATAATTATTTTGTGCAAGAATTTATTTCTTAAACTTAAGCTTGACTTAGTGCTTAGCGATATATATTTGCTGAGTTAAAATGAAATGATGGCATCACTTAAAACCCCTCTTTACGAAGAACACGTTAAGCTGGGCGCAACAATATCCGACTTCGCTGGCTGGTCTATGCCTATAGTGTATGAAAGTACTATCAAAGAACATCTGTCTGTAAGAAAAAGCGCGGGAATATTTGATGTTTCACACATGGCGCGTATTCTAGTGAAAGGAGCAGACTCAGCGAAACTTTTGCAGAAATTAATTGCAAAGAATATAGAAAAAGCGAAAGAAGGACGGATGCTAGGGCCTACAGCATTTCTTAATGAACAGGGAGGATTTATAGACGATATAATGGTTTATAAGTTAAGCGAAAAAGAGTATCTCATCGTCGGAAACGCTGTAAACCGAGAAAAAGACTTCAGCTGGATCAAGCGCTTTACTGAAGGCCTTGAAGTGAAAGTAGCAGACATTACATTTGATATAGCAATGATAGCACTTCAGGGTCCAGATAGCTCAAAGATCATGAAAAAGCTCTCTACAAGCGACATCATGGATCTAGACTTTCTCCATTTCAAGAAAGAGATCGAAGTAGCCGGAGTGAAAAGTTTTCTCGTCAGCAGGAGCGGGTGGACTGGTGAGGACGGCTATGAAATAATGATTCCCTCAGATTCTGCCTCAAAAATATGGTCAGCACTAATTAAAGCTGGAGCTACCCCCTGCGGACTCGCTGCAAGAGACTCGCTCCGCATAGAAATGGGCTACTGCTTATACGGAGAAGACATAGATGAAAACACTACCCCGCTTGAAGCTAGGTACTGGGTCTTCACATTTAATAAGCCTCCCTACATCGGATACGATGCTCTATTAAAGAAATACGAAGAGGGAGTAGACAGAATTCGTTTAGGCATTAAGCTTAAAGAAAGAGTAGTGCCGCGACGGGGCTGTAAAATATACATGGGTGAAAAATGTATAGGAGAAATTACTAGCGGAACATACTCTCCTGTACTAAACTGCGGAATAGGAATTGCCTACATAGACTCTAGACACGCATTAGTAGGCGCACCCGTAGTAGTCGATATAAGAGGCAAAAAAAGGAAAGCTAAAATAGTAGACTTCCCCTTTATAACAAAGTAAAGGTGATAAAATGAAGTATAAGGAATATGAAGTAAATGAAAATGTATTATACACTAAAACACACGAGTGGGCTAAAATAGAAAATGGAAAGGTACGAGTAGGGCTAACTGATTATGCCGTAAAAAAGCTTAAAGACATAGTTTATATCGAGCCACAAGATATAGGTCAGCACGTAAAGAAAGGAGACCCTATAGCCGCAATAGACTCTATAAAAGCATCTGAAAACGTCTACGCTCCTGTCTCAGGAAAAATAGTTGAAATAAACTCAGAAGTAATCGAAGACCCTACGCTGATAAATAGAGATCCTTATGGAGAAGGCTGGATACTAGTAATAGAAGTAGAAAATCCTGAGGAGATAAATGAGCTACTCAAGCCTGAAGATTATGTTAAGCTACTTGAGAAGGAAGAACACTAAACTACTTTCATTATCTTTTCCTCTCTATAATTTATTACAACCCTTATATATCCTCTGAAAAGTTTATCTATTTCTGGGTCCCCGCTGTCGATTCTCAGCACGGGTGTATGAGCTATCTTAGCTCTAGTTGCGACAACTATGACGTTATTTTTCCCTACTTTTCTTAACACTTTAGGGCTAATTTGTTGATTGCCTCTACCAAAAATAAAGCCTTGAGCGCCTATAGGAGACACTATTATTCTTGCTTTACTATACTTGTTAAGCAAGTTCAGTAAAATTTTCTCATTTGCATCCTTTGCTACAACTTTACCATTATAAACCGCGTCTACCCCGAGAA
>QMSB01000078.1 GCA_003650815.1 Thermoprotei archaeon
GTATTTATTGTGCAACACTCATTGTCGATACGCATTAAATTTATGTGTAGTATATAGCGGTCTTTGCTTACATTTTTAAATATAAGCCATACTATTAAGGTACCTTTAATAGGTTCCCTTTCCTTCAGTATATAGACTTTAATAGGTACTGCCGATGAGACAGCAGCTAATGAAACAATTGTCAGTAAGAGTATCACAGGGAGTATTCTCATCAATAATCTTTAGCCATTAGCTACATTAATTTCTATAGTTTCGAATATTCTTCGAAAATATCGAAAAATAAATTCTGTTTAATTACTATACTAGATGCAAAGAAAACCTAAACTAGGTGATACTACTCTCAAAGTCTACTTAACTTTGCTTAGGCATGGTAAGGCTATGTCTATTGCTGAAGTTCAGAAAGCTCTTGGTTTTAGGAGCCCTGGTACTGCTCATTATCATTTGGAGCGACTTGTTGACTTGAATCTAGCTAAAAGGGTTCCTGGAGGATATGTCGCACAACCTAATTTGCCTAGGCGGGTGGCTATGATGTATATTATTTTGAGGAAAATATTGTTGCCTAGGCATATTCCTCACGCAGTGTTTTTTACTGTTTTTCTATTATCTTATTTAATGTTAAATATTGATTCTTTAGATCCATCTATCTTAATTATATTAGCTATTCCGACTATACTGTACTGGCTCGACGTTTATCATGAAATTAAGTTACTAGATTAAGTTCTTAGTTAATGAGGTAAACTATGGTTAAACTTATTTACCTTTGAGTATTCTAGTTTACTGTGGGTAGGGTAGTTGCTGTTAAGAATGTGGATGAAGAGCTTTATAGGAAGTTTAAGGCTATGGTTGCGTTAAAGGGTTTGACTATAGGTGAGGCGCTTAACCAGGCTTTAAGTCTATGGATTAGAGCTTCTGAGAATATTGATGTCGTAGAGTACTTGGAGACTGTGAAGGAAGCTGAGGCTAATAGGAGAGTTTACAGAGAGCTTGAAGACTACTTGATTAGAAATCACGCGGGTAAGTATGTGGCCGTAGCCTGTGGAAAGCTTTTAGGAATATTTGATAGTAGAGAAGAAGCGCTTAGAGCTGTTAGGAAAGTAAAGTCTCGGCATGCGATAGTTACTAGAGTTGAGCCTAAGAAAACGAGGGTTATTGAGCTCGGTATGTCTTTGTTTGAGGTGGTTGAGTGAGAATACCTTACAGTACTGTAGAAGATCCTCCAGCGCCAGTACTTGTGCTTAAAGTATATTCTCCTTACGGAGACAAGTGTCTTACCTTGTCTTTCAAAGTAGATACAGGGTTTGCTGGAGGAGTCTTAGTGCCCTATAGTATTTATATGAAGCTTGAGTTAATGCTAGCTGAAGAGCCTTATCCTCTTTTAGGAAGATTTGCTACTAATGAGACTATCAAGCTATATAGAGCTCTCACAAAAGTAGAGCTCGGAGACAAAGTCTTTCAAGTCTACGTCTATTCTTCACCCTTTATTAGGAGAAAACTAGTTGGACGTGAAGTACTCAATAAGCTGAAAGTCTTACTCAATGGTCCTCAGCAGACACTAGAGGTTTTGAATAACTTACCTTTAGAGTAATCCTCAAAGCTCTTACTATAAGGTTTACTAAGGGCTGACTGAAGCTAAGTTATCTCATTAAATAAAAGAAATCAATACGATAGTTTAAAAATATTTTAGTGTTCTTTGCTGTTATTGGGGCGGTGGAGGGGGCTGAGGCTTCTTCAGCTTAATTACTATCACTATGGCAGTGACAGCAACTACAGCGATTACGACAGCTATTATGAGCCACTGAGACATAGTTAATCCTAGCTCCTTTTTGACCTGAATCTTGAAAGTCTCTTTCGAGCCTTGAATATCTTCAGTACTCATTACTTCTACTGTGATCGACCACTCGCCTTCCTCGCTGAGAGTCACAGAGTCTTTGACTTTACCTTCACTATCAGTAGTCTTTGAGTGAACTATAGTGCTTCCAGTTGGTGAAGTATACGTTATTTTAACGGAGACTCCTTGAAGAGGCGGATTTATTGATATTTCAATGGTAAACTCCTTCCCGTAAGTGGCGGCAGAGGGAGCTGAGACTTTTATCGAAGGCTTGACTTTTAGTACCTGAATAGTGATCTCGGAGGAAACAGCAGGACTATACTCGTTGTCTCCAGGCCACCTTACTCTCACTCTCCATAAACCAGCTTTACTAGGCTTCCATTTTACTGAAGCTACTCCACTAGTAAGCTGAACAGACCTGACTTTCTCCCACTCTTCACCCTCGTAAGAAGCTTCTATGTACACAGTTGTGGTCTTAGCGGGGGTTAGCTGTATTGAGAGAGTTACTTCAGAGCCTACTGTCAATTGAGTAGGTTCAGCTGAGAACTCTATGCTTGAAGGCTTAGTGGCTGAGGTACCGAAGACAGCTAGTACGATTCCATAGGACTCAATGTCTTTAACGATATCTCCTATTACGAAGAGTAGACCATCAGCGATCGATGGAGCTGTCATTATTTTAAGTCTAAGGCCTTTTCCTAGAGGTATAGTGCTACGATTACATAAGACTTCACCTGTATTAGCATCGAAGCAGTATACTCCGTCGTGCTCCACTGTTACATAGACTTTACCATCTGCTACAGCAGGCTCGAAAATTCCACTAGTTATTGCTTTAAACTTCTTCTCCCACAGGCATTTTCCTGTATTTAAGTCTAAGCACACTAGCGCTATACAGCTATCTTTCATTAATGGATGGTACTCGTAAGTGAAGTAGATTCTACCGTAGGCTATAGCAACATCCCTTACGTAGGGGTCGTATAGGCTAGCTGGAATTCCCTCGACTTTAAATAACCATAAAGTCTTACCAGTATTAGCGTCTAATACACATACATGGCTATATGCTTTTCCAGGGACTGTTTCAACTTCATGGAAAAAGACTATTTTTCCATCAATTGCCGTGATCATAAAATATGGCTTACCTGCGGCCCTGTACTCTCCGCGCTTCCATAGAATCTTACCAGTCTCAGCATCTATGCAGTAAAGAGCACGAGTACTAATTACATACAGCTTGCCATCATAGTAGCATGATATACATCCGTACTCAATATTAGTTTTCCAAATAATCTTCTTTGAATTAAGGTCTCTACACTCGATTGCACTTATTGTAGCAAAATACAGCTTATCTTCAGTTACTACTAAGCCAGCTGTCAACGGTATTTTCTCTATCTTAAATACTTCATTTCCTGTATTAAGGTCATAGCAATATAGTGTTGAGAGAAGACCGCCTACATGTTTGCAAATATATACTTTACCGTCTACTACTCTAGGATACCCGAAACTGCCGCTCTTAGCCCACAGTATTTTTCTAGCCTTATAGTCGATACAAAGGAGATGAGATTCATTAGTTAGTAGTGCTTTACCCTCACATACAACAATTCTTACTTTACTTACACCTAAGAAAAGTCTCCCTATTTTAATAAGTACGGGACCTTTGCTTATATCAGGTCCTTTAGATAAACTATAGCGTAAACCGCTGTAACAGCTTCTCGGACAACACCAGTCTTTTGAAGGCGATAGAGGCTGAGATTTAATTACAGCAATAGCTGATAATACTAATAATAACGAGACTAAGAGGAAGCAATAGACAGTTTTTTCCACTAATATCACCATTTAATATACTTCACTAGAAAATTAATCTTTTGCATGGTGCAGCTATACTACCACACCCTATTGGCTTTAGCTTAATGCATTTAAAATCTGAGGTACTTTCTCAGAGTAGTCTGAATAAGAGAAATTATCGCGATGCTTATATATCTTATAGCTTAACTATGAATATGTACGAAGCTGTTGTCATAGGTGCAGGGCCCGCAGGGTCTACAGCTGCATATGTTTTGGCAAAAAGAGGGCTAAAAACTCTCCTACTAGAGAAATACAAGTTCCCTAGACACAAGTCTTGTGCAGCAGGAATATCAGTCTACACTAAAAATCTTTTAAAAGAACTAGGACTATACTCCGATAAGATTATTTTACATGAAACTACTAAAGCTAAGCTAACTTTTGTCAGATATAATAAAACATATGAAATGAAATCACTTATCGCTACAAGTACTAGAGAACTCTTCGATGAGTATTTAGCAAAACAGGCTGAGAGAGCTGGAGCAGAACTCCACGAAGAAGAACCAGCGTACAAGATTTCTGTAGGGAAAAACTATGTAGAAGTATATACTAAGAAAAGTACTTACAAGTGTAAGGCCTGTATAATAGCTTGTGGTGTTCCAGAAAAACTAAGTAGCTATGCTGGAATAAAAACAGTATATGGTAAAGCTTTAGCCTTTGAGTTTGATGCACCGCTCTCAGAGGACTATGACTTAGACTACACGTTGTTCTACTATGCTTTAGAGAAAGACTACGCAGGGTACTTCTGGATCTTCCCGAAGAAAGACTTCGCTAACTATGGTGTAGGCTCCTGGCTAAATACTATAGTACAGCTGAAAAAGAAATACGGATATCTTCAGAAGTGGGTCGAAGCAGCAATGAAGACCCTAGGGTACTGGGACAAGATTCCTGAAGTAGAGAAATACTTGAAAGAAATAAGAGGAGCTATAGTCCCAGTATATACGGAAGCAAAGCCCGAGAATATGATCGCTGACAGAGTACTAGTAATAGGTGACTCAGCTGGACTAGTGAGACATACAGGTGAAGGAATATGTTTTGCCATAGAGTCTGGTAAGCTGGCAGCAGAAGCTATAGCAGATCTATTTGAAGAAGATAAGCTAGACAAAGAAAGCTTAATTAAATACTATGGAGCAAAAATTGAGAGAAATATTTTATCTGAACTAAAGTATACTACTAGAATAGCAGATGCCTTAACATACTGTACAGGTGTTGTGATAGATCTCCTCGATAAAGAGCCTAAAGCCGTAGAGCTTCTGGGTAAAACACTAGAACACAGTATACTGGACAACGTGTACTATGAGGAGACTAAAAAACTGCTAAAGAAACATCCATTCCTACTCATGAAAATGCTTAAAATGTATCTACGTAGACGAAAGTACTGAGTAAAATATGTAAAATATTTAATGTGACTTCTTTCTAATCTCTCCCATTAGTATTGCATGTAAGACAACAGTAATACTATTGAAAGAAATCTGCGGTAAAACCGCTGCAGATAGAATTACGATTATGTATGACATATAGTCGAATTAAATCTTATATATTAAGTGGGATGGGATTAGCTTACTTATTTTCTAAACTTAATCATTTATTTAATAATGGGAATTATTTTCTTCTATTTATTTTACAGTAGCTAATTATCTTATGTACTATGTCTATATTAGCTGGAAGGATTTAGAAGTTGTTTAATATCTGATGAGTATTTTGTTTACGGCACATTAGCTTAATATGTCTACCCCTATATAGCTTTTGATGTACTGAGCACTATCTTCTAGTGTTACGTCTTTAAAGAAATGGGGTTCTTCTTTTTCTATTATCTCTACTACTTCATTTACAGGATTTTCTTTCCATATATAAAAGCCTACAAGACCTTCTTTATCAAGTAGTGGTCTCCATACACTCCACCACTTGTTATCTACTTTTAGTATTCTGAAGGCTATTGCTGTTGCTGCTTCATAGGCTCCTGAGCACACGTAATATGGAGAGACTCCTCTTGGTGATAGTATGTCTTTTACAAATGTTTCTTTCCTAGGATCTGATATTATAGTGCCCTTTAATGCAGGTCCCTTACTTAATTTAATGATTTTTATTTCCATACTGGGCATGTGTCCTGCAAATAAATACCATGCTATTTTTCCGTAAATCTCCATGAAATCAGCTACCTTTTCTACCCTATGGTCTCTAGGAAATATTTTTTGGAGATCCTCTGGTCTAGCCATTGACACCAGACATATGCTTCCACCCCATATGCCGTATTTATGTAGTGTTCTATTGATTTCTCTAGGGGAAGATAGTTTTCTCTGAAGCTCTGCTAAAAGCACTGTTAAGAGTATTTTAGGAACTGCTATGTGGACTGTAGGCATTCCTGTACTCTTCTGTATTCTAGCTAAAAGCCATGCTAAGGCTTTCTTCACTCCAATACCACCTCCTTCAGCTTACTAATATACCCTGCACCATATAATGTTTCAACTATTGCTTTAACTCTTCCATAAGGTATTCCAAGAGCCTCAGATATTTCTCTAAGAGAAGTACTTCCATCGCAGTGACAGAGTACAGCTAACTCCTCTCTCGACAGTCTCTTAAGTGAAGGCATTTTCTCCCTAGGCTTAGGTATTGGAACAATATCTATCTTCACGAATAATGGAACCTCTGATCTAAGAAGAGGAGAAGCCTCTACTCCTCTGATATTGCCTGTTTCATCAATATATATTATTACAACATGGTCTTCGTGGTCAAACGCTAGTGAGTAGAGTCCAGCACCCCTTTTAGCTTTACTAGCAGCTAACTCTAGTTCATTCTGATCAATTAGTATCTCAGTTTTACACTTAGGACACTTAACAATTTTCACTACTGCTCCCATATAAATACTAATACTTAAACAAATATATAAGTCTCTACTTAGAAGGATAGTTCATATAGTGAAATTATTTAATAGTCTTCAATTATGTTTAACAATACTTCTTCTAAATATTTAGTAGCATAAATACTTAATTGGAATTATTCGACTTATTACAGATAGAGTAAATATAATTAATACGAAATGTGTAATTTATATGGTAAAAAATTAACAAATTTTACTTCTTAGTCTATGAAGTATTAGTGGTACTGCATACGAGGATAATGCTATAACTGAAAGTACGTAAGCTGATGTAGTGAACACGAGTATACTCGATGCTCCTATTGCCTGCGCTAGTATGCATGCTGTTAAAGTACTTAAAGTAATTAAGCCTATTCTCTTCAGATATCTTTCACTAAGATATTTCTCCTTACGTCTTAAAATGAGATATATTATAGGTGAGTAGTAGACTGCGCCTATAAGTGCAGATATTATTGTTCCAGTGACGTATACTGCTAGCTCAGCATTAATACTTATTAGAGGAGAAGTCAGGTATGTTGAAAATAGCAGTATTCCTATTAGTGGATATATTAGTGTCTTGAATACTGGTTTGATCCATGGGTTATCTTGTATCCAGTAGGCTACGTAGGGGCTCCAACTATAGTAAAACGCATTAAAAGCAACATAAAAGCTTGTACCTGCATGAGTACTTAATACAATGTTATCTCTGAAGTTTCTTAGAATCTGTACTTCGTCTGCTACTTCACTACCATAAGTAGCTGTAGCTATTATACACTTAGATTTCTCCTTTATTTTAAGAGTAAATGTTGCTGTCTTCTCTACTCCACTCTTACTAACAGCCTTCACTACTATTGCATACGTTCCCGCAGGACTGTCTGAGCTAACATATATTGTTAGCTGACTTGAGCCACTAAGCTTTACTTCCTGTGGAGAAAACTGTGAAACTACACCACTCGGCATTCCAGTAGCTGAAAGAGTTACTTTTTCAGCAGATCCTTTTACAAGAGTTAGTGTAACTACTACTGTCCCAGATTTTCCTTGCTCTACTTCAAGTGATGAGGGAGAGACTGAGATAGAGAAGTCTAGTCCAATTACTTTTACTGTTAGAGTAGCTGTTTTCACTATACTTCCATGAGTAGCCTTGATAGTAACTGTGTACGTTCCTTCACTAAGAGTAGCAGTATTTATTGTTAGAGTGCTCGTAGCCGTCGGCGTTACTGTTTGTGGAGAAAAGCTATAGGTTCCTGCTGGTAACCCCTCTAGTGATAACTGGACTTGTTTAGCAGTTCCGCTCACTAAATTCACGTTAACTACTACTGATGCAGACTCACCCTTGTTAATAGAAATACTTGACTGCGATAAGCTCAGAGAATACTTGAAAGGCTTTGCTTTCACAATCAGCTGTAGTGTTACATGTGCTGTCTTACCATCAGTACCCATTGCCTTAAACTTTATGCTATATGTTCCGGGGGGAACAGAGGAAGATACTTGAACAGTAACTGTAGTTGTTCCAGTTGGAGTCAGAGATGAGGGAGAGAACGAGGCTGTGACTCCGCTTGGAGCATTCTCTAAACTAAAGGTGACTGTTTTACTATAAGTTCCCACTTTTGTTACAGTTAGAGTGAATGTTGCTGAGCCTCCCTGAAAGATTGTTAGTGACTGTTTAGAGGAAGATAAAGTGAAGCCTGCAGCTACTACTTTAACTGTAACCATCCTGATAATTGTTAAACCGTCTGCTCCCTTAGCCTTTATTTTCACAGTATATGTTCCAGCAGGAGTATTAGCTGCAGCCTTAATAGTGGCTGTCGCAGTACCAGTTGGTACTACTGAGCTAGGGTTATATGTGACTGTTATTCCAGCTGGAGCACTCTGTGTAGAAAACGTTACTGGCTTGTTGTAAGCACCGATCTTAGTTACCTTAAGAGTAACTGTTATTGATCCTCCTTGGCTCACAGTCACTAGTGTAGGGGAGACTGAGAAACTAAATCCTGAAGATAATACATTTATTTTAAGTAAGTCGTAGTCATAGTAGCTTCCAGCATACGCCTTAACCCATATCTTTTTCTGACCAGTACTTGTACCAGAAGGTATGTTCACCTTAAATGTCGTCGTCTTAGAGGAAGTCGGAGTCACGTATACAGTTGTTGGAGTAAAGCTGTAAGTAAAGCCGCTTGGAATAGATGTTACAGTAAATGATACTGTTCCAGAAAATCCTCCACGAGAATAAACCTTAAC
>QMSB01000079.1 GCA_003650815.1 Thermoprotei archaeon
CTACTAACTTTCTTCACAGTATCAAATCTAGAAGTCTTCTCGGAGAGACGGTGGCTCGGTATTGATGTGAGGGGAGTATATGTCAGTGATAAGAGAGTAGTAGTTCTAACCGATCATACTAGGTTAGGTAGCTTAAGGCGTCTAGAGGGCTACGCGTACTATGCTAAGTGTAGGCTCCGGATGGATGTGATGAAAGTATTTCTACCAAACATGGAGGTCAACTTCTCTGTAACTAACATTACTCTCTATGTGCTCTACACTAAAGATGCTATGTCAGTAACTAAGATTTTCAGCGGCTATCTCTCAGAAGAAGACGTAGATGCTTTGCTTAAAGCCCTTGAGTTAAAGAAGATCTCTGAAACTAAGCTAAAAAACGCTACTACTCGTAGACCTAGATGGTATCGATACGGCCAGTACTTTGAGTCAGACATGTGTGAGCTTAAGAAAGGAGAACTAAGCGTACTCGTACTGTTTGAAGGTTATCTCAAGGGAATCAAATACTACAATAAGACACGCAGCCGCCCCGGCTTTTTCTCATATATTCCAGTAGACGCTGAATTAGAGATAGTATATAGAGTAAAGCCTACTCAAGGACAGTTACTGAGGGCTCTTGATTTAATGGCTATAGGTGGAATACTGCTGGGGCTAGATATCTACCGGAAGCCGAGCGAGTATAGAGAATTCTTAAATAACTTATTTAAGCTGAAGAAGCTTTTGAGCAGGACTAAGGAGACTAGAAAGTGAGTCTTGTTTTAAAGTACTTGAAGTAACATAGCAGTAAGTATACTGCTGCTGAGAGCAGGAGTAAGTGTAGAGAAAAGTACTTCTTCTCGGTAATTCTTTTAGTTAACTTGACTTCTGTTTTGGCTTTAATAGCTATTTTAGACACTGTATTTGCTAGCTCGTTAAATACTTCTAGGAGTTTTTCAGCGGAGTCAGCTGTATACTGTTTTCCACCAGTTTTCTCTGCAATAAGTTTTGTTTCCTTAATTCCTGATTCCTGGGAGCCTATGAAAATAGTGTAGATAGGTATTTTCAGCTTAGCATATTTTTCTAAAATTTTCCTGTACTCAAGGTCTGCTGGAAGGCCGTCTGTGACGAATATTAGTATGGCTGATATGTTGAAGGCTCTATAGGGGCGTAGGGCTGATAGAGCTGATGTAAGCGGGTAAGTATACATTGTTCCCCCTTCAGCTCTCAGCCTCTGAACCACTTTGAGTACCTGTTCTCTATCCGATGTTACTGAAACAGACTCCACTATATGTCCTGCGAAAGCTATTAGCCCGATGTCTACATTCATTGGTATTTTCTTTATGAAAGACTCTACGACTGTTTTCGCTACTTCTATTTTACGTCCCCCTGGAATAACGTCAGCCATGCTGCCTGAGACATCTATAGCTATTACTACGGCTGGCTTAGCGGCAATAGAGAGTTCTTCGAGTTCTGTTTTAGCAGAAATCTCTACTATTTTCTCTACAACGACGTAGGGCTTAGCTAAGGAGAGCGCAACTAAGACTACTAATAGTATTTTTAGGAGTAGAGTAGATACTCTTTTGTCTTTTTCAGGGGGCTTTTTTATTATTTTTATTAGTGGGTTGTAGTAGCTAAACATATTTAGGTAGATTTTACGGTATCCTTTGAAGTGTAAGTAGACTGCTATAAGGACTAAGGGGAGGACTAAGACTAAGGCATAGGGATTTTCGAAGTTGATCATCTTAGACACCGTCTAGGAGCGAGGCTAATAGGAGGAGGAGAGCTAAGAGTCCTAGGGCATATGATATTGTGTAGTCTCTGTGCCAAGTATATATGACTGTTTTCCCTCGAGCTTTGAGTGCAGAATATTTTGCCGTAGAACACGCTTTACTGACTACAGTACTTAGTATATCGGCGGTAAACTTGTCTACATAGAATATCTTCCCGCCTGAGACTGAAGCTATTTCCTCTAGTAGTGGGCTCGAAGTAACTGATATGACTATAAGCGGTACTTTTTCTTCAGTGAAGTGTTCTGCTACTTTAATAGGATCTGAGCCGTAGTTCTGCTTGCCGTCACTTACTAAGATTACTACAACGGGGCTCTGAGAGAGCTTCGCTAACGACAGCCCATACTGCAGTGCATCACCTATTGCTGTATACTTGTAGCCAACAGAAATCTTCTCTACGTATTCTGAGGCTTCTCTAGGAGAACCAGCATACGTGTGCTTAATTTCTCCACAGAACTCTACTAAGGTAACTAAGTCGGATGCATTAAGGTAGCTTAGATACTTTTTAAGAAACTTTTTGGCGAGAGATATTCTGGTCCACGCTCCTTCACTATAAGTCATGCTCTTTGAAGCATCTACTAGTAGAATGTGGTGTGTCTGTGGAAGTGTTATAGAGCCTATATTCTCTATGGTTATTTCTGTAGCTACACGGTGCTCTATAAAGGGTGATGCAGCAGAGA
The DNA here is from genome assembly GCA_003650815.1 of Thermoprotei archaeon. Taxonomy (GTDB): domain Archaea; phylum Thermoproteota; class Thermoprotei; order Thermofilales; family B15-G2; genus B15-G2. The sequence continues at coordinate 2,441 of QMSB01000079.1, forward strand.
CTACTAGTAGTGTTGCTGCGAGAAGTTTCGCTATTGTAAGCGGTTTTCTTAAGTGTTTTAAGGTACTAGTGTCTTCTAGGAGTTTTTCTAATTCGAGTCTATTTCTCCGCGACTTATAGTAGAGAATTAGTAAGACTACATACACGAGAGGGAGAGCTAAGAGAACAAGGGGGTAGTCGAAGCCTAGTTTAATCGTCGGAGCTTGGAGACTCATAGCCAGCACCAGGGCCTCTTGAGCCCTTTGGCTGAGTCTTTAGTACAAAGTTTCTCTTAATAAGTGAGACTTCGTAGCTAAACCACTTTACTTTACATGGACAGACTGAGCTGAAGTCATTGGATAGTTTCTCTGAATCACATTTACAGAGCTGTGTGCCGTTACAGATCATTTTTATTAGCTCTCTGTTTTCTTTAACAATATTGAATAGTTTTACTAGCTCATCTATTGTTTTTATAGTCGATAATACTTCATCAACAGTACTATTGTATACTCTTCTATGCTTAGTTGATAAAAGATTACTAGAATTTACTTCAAGAAGAGTAAGTAAAGCGTCTTTTAGCTCTTTTCTAGCTTTAAGTAAGTTTTCTTCACACTTACTCCAGTAATAGAGGGCGTTATCTACCTTACAGTCCAGCATACTTGAGAGAGCTTTCTCTAAGTCTTTTCTCACAGAAGATATCTTATGTGAAGCATTTAGTATAGGTACAGAGGCTTTAGCTAGCAACATATATGATTTAGATGATTCTCTAAGTTTTTCTCCAAGAGAACTCTCGCTCTCCACTAAGACTTCATGTGCTTTACTGAGCTTAATGTAAGTGTCTTCAGCTTCCCTCGCTAGAGAAGAGACTTCCTCAAAAACTATTTTCTTTACTGCAGACTGCTCTAAATAGGATTTAGATGAATTCAGCATAAACACTGCTTTACAGAAAAGCTCTGGTAGTTTACTCAGCTCTACTTCTCGAGTCTCTACTCTTACTATAAGAGGACTTAACAGAAAATAGACTAGCACAGCTAGCACAGCAATGAAACACACATAAGCTACCTTACGCGGAAACCTCACAGTTTAAAAGACTTAAAATAACTTAAAAATCTATAGTTTTGACGCATCAATCAACTAGACTTCAGGTTAGCTATTAGCGCTCTAGCCTTAGACTAAATAAAGGTTTAAATGAGTAAAGTCCTTTAGCTTTAAAAAGACTTAATAGGAAGAACACTCTAGTTTCTATGTATGAACATAAAGTATATTGTTGATGAGAAAGGCAGAAAAACTGCTGTGATTATCCCTATAAAAGAGTATAGGAGGCTAATGGAAGATTTACATGACTTAGCTGTTGTAGCTGAGCGAAGACACGAGCCCACTATTTCACTAGAGGAACTTAAAAGAAGATTAAAGGAGAATGGGATTTTATAAAATTTTATTTAAAAGATCTGTTGAACGAGATTTGAGAAAAATAAATCCTAGTGATCTTCCTTGGGTCTTAGAGGCTATTGAAAAGCTTGCTTTTAACCCTTTTCCTAGAGGATGTATAAAACTTAAGGGGGCTGAAAACATTTTTAGGATTAGAGTAGGTGCATATAGAATAGTATACTCTGTGGATAAACAAAATAAAATTATTACTGTTTACTATGTGCATCACAGAAGATCAGTCTACAGGAGTTTTAAATAAGTGCTAAGGAGATTAAATTTAGATTATGGTTTCCTTGGAGGTCTAGGAGTTATGTTGCCGCGCTTTACTAAGGGGGCTAAGATATATTGGTGTCTTGAGTGTAATGTGCCTGTAGTTGAGCAGAGCTACTGTAGTAAGTGTAGTAGTGTGTGTTTTAGGGTTAAGCTTACTCCTCCCTCTGACATTAGGCCGTGTTTTGAAGACGAGGTTAAGGATCTTAGAGAACTTGTTAAGAGAGAGCTTGGTCTTAGTGAAAAGGAATTAGACCTTATTGTTCCCAGGAATCAGCTTGTTTTCTTTAATAAGATTCCCTATATTGATGCAGCAGACGAGGTAGTAGTTCAGGGACAGATAGTTGGGCACAGGTACTATGATCCTGTCTCAGGGAAGTGGAGATTTAAGCCAATGTATCATGGAGTAGCTAGGCTTCTCGAAAACAGGGTAGGGTATTACGCGGTAGTAGATCTTCCTAGATTTGCTAAAGGCTATGAGATTCACGGCGACCGCCTAGTTGAGGCGAATCTTCCTGAGGAAAAGGAGAAGTACGTAGCGCTAGTGACGGTGAATGGAGAAGTGCAGGGTGTGGGAGTGAAGTTGCGGGGGAAGCGTATTAGAGTAGCTAAGTACTGGTCTTCGAAAAAACCTCTTTACTTAAATAAGCCTAGTAGTGTAGAAGATTTGCTTAAGGCAAATGTTATTCGATTAGAGCGGCTTGTGTTGAGGTCTAAGAAGATACTTGAGAGGACTCTAGAGAAGCACTCTGGTAAGCGCCCGATAGTGTCTTACTCGGGAGGCAAGGACAGCTTAGTTACACTACACATAGCCTTGAACTCTGTGGGTGTAGATGAAGCAATATTTAATGATACAGGGCTAGAGCTCCCTGAGACTCTAGAGAACGTGGATAAAGTGGCAGAGCTCTATGGACTCAGACTACATGTAGCCTCAGCGGGAAACAGGTTCTTCGACTCGCTCTGGATTTATGGTCCGCCCGCACGGGACTACAGATGGTGCTGTAAAGTCTGTAAGCTAACACCAATAGCTAGAACCTACAGGGAAGTTACTTCAAGCGAAATAATAAGCATAGTCGGTCAAAGAAAATACGAGTCTATTCAGAGATACAGGCAGAGGTATTTTGAAAAAAGCAGGTGGCTCCCCAAAGTTTACTTACTATCACCGATACTAGACTGGAGCGCTCTAGAAGTATGGCTGTACGTCTTCAAAGAAAAACTCCCATACAATGCTCTCTACGCACAAGGACTTGATAGAATAGGCTGCTGGCTCTGCCCAGCGTGTGAACTAGCAGAATTTAACACAGTTAAAACACTTCACCCCGAGCTCTGGGATCCATGGGAAAAATACTTAATGAAATATGCTGAGAAAAGGAGTCTTCCAGGAGAATGGGTAAAATACGGCTGGTGGAGATGGAAAAAGCTTCCCGGAGACCAGAAGAGATTCATTAAGAAACTAGGGCTAAATATTGATGAAATGGAGGAGAAAAACCAGAAAATAGAGTATGTTAGTAGAGTTAAAAAAGATAAAAATAGTATAATAGTATACTTCAGCATAATAGTAGATTTAAAGAAAGTGGAAGCACTTCTACCAATATATGTAGACGAGTACTCTCTAAGAGAAGACAAGCTAGAGTTTACTTCACCTCGAGGAAATAAAATATCATTATACAGGAGCTTCCTTAAAATAGAGTTAAAGAATACAGAAAATGTTTTAGAAGACTTTACTGACATAATTCACATAGCCTTAAGAGCAACTCTATGTAGTAAGTGTTACTCCTGTGTGAACTGGTGTCCAAATAATGCAATAATATATGATTCTCTAATAGGAGGCTTTAGAGTAATTCGTGATAAATGTAGTAAATGCAAAATATGTAATAAGGAGTGCCCTACAGTAAGATATGTAGGAAGTAATATCATCAAAAATTTTGAACCATTAATAGTTTTCTATAGTATTGAAGCATAGTACATGACAATACAGATTATGCTATACTGAAAATAAATATTAAACAATTCTATTAAATACTAATCATAAAACCTATTTCTTTAAAAGAAGAAAGTTTGGTGGATGGAAGAGTTTTTTTCTTGGAGGCGAAGGAATAGTACTTGAAGTCGAGGGCTTGGGAGCGTAGTTTACATACAGATGAGAATTCTTTCACTACTAGCAAGACTTATCAAAATACACATCCTCCCCATCAAGCAAAACATTAAAGCAAATAAATTCAGCATAAAGCTGTTACTTGCTCTTAAAACCTATATACGATTTCTTTAATCAATTCAGACACTAATTTAAGTTTAAATAATTTAAATCTAAAACGCCGGAAATCATTAGATTGGCTACACTTATGTGAAAGTATCTCACCTCAATTGTCGTACTTCAGCTATAGTAAAATATGCTAAAATATGAAAAGCTTAAAAGTAGGAATATCCTTGATTCTACAACATTACAAGTGCGCTAACAAAATAGTGAGCAAGTACACCTAACTTTTCCTCAATACTTATCTATTTATTAGATAAATTTATCATAAGTATAAAATTTTTCCCATTTAATAAAACTATATAAAGTTTTTGATGCCGAAGCAGTGTTTATGTGTAAAAGCTTAAATATCTATGCTCGAAAATACTAAACATGAGCCATTCTACTAAGGGAAATAAATTCTTAACATATTTAATGATATTAGCACTACTATTAGCGACAACTACTACTGCTCTTAAACCCCTTGCAGCTGCTCCTCAAGAAGAAGAGCTAGTCCTGCATATTTTGCAGCCATGTGAGCCTCCGCCTACAATGAGAACATGGAACGTCTTCTATAAGGGCAGACCCGCCTACATGATACTCGAGCCTTTATTCTGGTACAGTAGAGGTGAGCGAAAATTCTATCCATGGCTAGCTGAAAGCTATAGTGAGGAATTTACGACAGATAAAATAATAATTACTATTAAACTACGTAAAGGAATTAAGTGGAGCGATGGTAAAGAATTCACAGCACTTGACGTTCTGACGACATTTTGGTGTAGATGGGTCCTAGGATGGGGACCCCTAAAATACGTTGAGAAAATAGAGGCAACTGATGACTATACAGTTAAAATATATGTTAAGAGACCTGCCCCACTATTCTATAAATGGTGGCTTCTAGCTAAACTCACAATGGTATCTCACGCTCAGTACGGTCAGTTTGCTCCAGGACTCAAAGTACCGGGTAGTATACCTCTTAAAGGAGTAGATATGGATGAGCTTAAGAAGAAGTTGCAAGAGTATAAGCCTGATAAAATAATTGGTACAGGTCCTTATGAGTACGAGAGATTTACTGACACTGAGTGGATCTATAAGCTTAGGCCAAACTACTGGGTTAAAGACTTAGGTGTTACATGGACTCTTGAGACTCCTAAAGGCAAATTCGTTTTCGGTGGAACAAAAGACTATAGGCTATGGGATAAGATTATTTGGCATAGAAGAATAAGCGACCCTGCTAGCTGGCCACTAGTAAAGGCAGGGAAATTTGACTATACTTGGACTGGTATGAGTGAAGACGTATATGAGACAATGAAGAGAAGTCCTGCCTTCTGGACATGTACTGGTCCATGGCTACACGGACACTGCCTCTACTTCAACTGTAAGAGATATCCACTTAACATAACTGAAGTTAGGTGGGCAATAGCATACGCTATTAACTTAGATGAATACTGTGAAGTAGCTGTAGAGTGGGGTCCCGAGAGCGTTATTCCAGCTGAGTGGCCAGTGTGTATTTCACCATCAGATGTATATAACTGGCTCTCTAAAGATTGGCTAGAGAAATGGTGCAATAAATATAAGTATGATCCAGCTAAAGCTGAAGAACTATTAAAGAAGTTAGGCTTCTATAAGAAGGACGGTAAGTGGTATCTGCCTACAGGTGAGCAGTTTACTTTAACTGTACATGTGCCCGCAGGCTGGTGTGGATGGGTTCCTGGAGCAGAGAATATTGCTGTTCAGTTAACTAGGTTTGGTATTGATACTAAGGTAATAGAGCTAGACTGGGGTATGTGGGGCACAACTATTCGAGAGAGAGGAGACTTCTGGCTAGCAATAGACTTCTGGACATACGGCACATATCATCCATGGGACAGCTACAATAGATTCTACATAAGTTATACTGTTGATGTAGAGGGACTAGGCTTTAGCCCCATACAGTATGTGCCTGAAGGGGTATCAAAGTACCATGGATGGGTTAATGCAACCGAGCTTGTTGAAAAACTTGTAGTAACTTACGATAAGGAGGAAGCAATAGAATTAGTTAAAGCACTAGCCTATATAACCAACCACTATTTACCAGCACTACAGTTACATGAGAAGAAGTTCTATAATAACGTGAATATCGAGCATATTGACTGTGCTGCAGGATGGGCAGTATACGTAGACTATAAGCCAATACAAGTCGAGCAAGGAAACAACCCAAGCTTCGTCTACGGCTTCCTAATGTGTTCAGGACTCTGGAGAGCTCCTACACCTAAACCAGCTGCACCAGCAGTTCCTGCAGGACTTTACGAAACTGTTAATGCTACATATAAGGCTGTAACAGCTATTTCAAGTGAATTAAAGACACTTAGAGA
>QMSB01000080.1 GCA_003650815.1 Thermoprotei archaeon
GTATTAAATGTGAAAACAACCATAACAATAAACCCAACACAACAACTAATAAACCAAGCAATACGTGTAGCAAACCAAATACAAAACCCCTTTCCTAGAGCTTTGGCGCTTAGAGAAATAGCTTCTACTATGGCTAAAGCAGGCTTAAACCCAACACCAGTACTTAATCAAGCACTACGATTAGCAAACCAAATACAATACCCCTATGATAGAGCTTTGGTGCTTGCTGGAATAGCTTTTGCAATGGTTGGTTTTGGTGGTGTTGTTGTGGTTGGTTTGGAGGGAGGTTTTGTTTATGTGAGTGTTGATGGTGTTTTCCCTGAAATAACAATTGATTTAAGTTGTTTTGGCTTAAATAAAATATCTTTTAAGAATATTAAGGGTAAGATTGAGAAGAAGTTTAAAGTTGAGGAGGTTGCGTGTAACATTGTTAGGGTTGAGGCATTTGGCTTAGAGTATACTAGTGAGATTCTTCCTCCACCTCCACCACCAGTTGTTCCTCCACCAGTAGCTGTTGCTGCTGAAAAAACTATTTTAGAGACTAGTGTTACTCATAAAACTATTCTAGTAGACTACTCTAGTTTGCTTTCAAATCAATTAAACTTAGCTAAAAGACTTAGTGTTAATTGGAGTAAAAGCTTTTCCTTCAAATCTAGTTTATCAGGTTTTGGTGGTGAATGGTGTTGTGTTAAGCTGGGTTGTGGCGGATGGGGCTGTGTTTACTTAGCTAAGCAGAATGGTCGTTGGGTTGTTTTTAAGATTCCTCGCGGCTATGAATCTATTATTGAAGGGGAAATGTATCCGACACTAGATTCAAGACTAATGGAGCGTATTGCTCGTGAAGCTGAAGTTATTAGAAAACTTGATCACCCTAATATTCTTAGGCTACTAGCCTATAGTAACAAGTATCCTCTGCTAGTATACGAGTACGCTAACTACGGCAGTTTAGAATATCAGCTTAGCCAAGGATGGAAACCATCACTAAAAGAAATACTCCTATTAGGTATTCAGATAAGTGACGCACTACGCTATATTCACAGCCGTGGACTAATACACTGTGATATTAAGCCATCTAATGTGTTTTTTGTAGATAGGGTTGCGAAGCTGGGTGATTTCTCGGCTTTAGTGAAACTCTTGGCTATGACTAGTAGTCATAGTAGGTTTGCTTATACGCCTGGTTTTGCTGCACCAGAACAACGCTACATTGATCTACGTAAGAAAGTAATCGAGCTTGGTTATGAGAACCGCATCGATATATATCAGCTTGGAAACCTACTACTCTACCTATTGACAGGTGAGACTGTGGATGGAGAGTATGTTTATGATCAGAGGCTGGTTGAGGGTGTTGTTGGTCGAGTGGAGTGTGGTGAGTTGAGGGAATTGATTAAGTTGATGTTGAGTGAGAATGCTTTAGATAGGCCTTCGGCTGATGAAGTAGTTAAATATTTAGTAAAAATATATAGGAGTCTTTAGTATATTTTATGATTTTTGCTGAGGGTTGGTTGTTTTATTAAGATTTTGTTTTGTGTGGCGTTTTTTGTTTTTTCTTGAGGAGGAAGATGAGGATGGCTATGGCTATTATTCCTATTGCTGCTGCTAGGTAAATGGTGGGGAATGAGGGCTTGGTAACTGTTATTTCTTTGCTTAGGTAGGTTGTCTGGTAGCCTGTTTTCTCGACTTTTATTTTTAGCATTATTTTGCCTGAGAGCCCTTTTGTAGGTATTTTAGCCTCGTAGACTCCTGTTTCTTTTTCAGAGCACTTATAGAATATTCCTGTTTTAGGAGAAACTGTGACTGTTGCTCCTGATATGGGGTTGCCTTCAATGTCTTTGACTAAGACTTTTACTGTCACGGATTCTCCTTCATTTACTTTTTTCGGCTCTGCTGTTGCGGTAGCTTGGATTACTTTAATTACTGTGAATTCTGCTTCTATTGTCTTCTCATAGTATTCTGTTTTAACAGTTATTTTTAGTGAGTTTTTTCCTTTAAGACCCTTTAAGGGTATTTCAGCTATATATGCTTTTTCTTCACTACTATACTCGGCGGAGTACTCGCCTACGCCCACTACTTCTACTGTGACTAGGGCGTTGGCTACAGGTTCTCCGAGTATTGTTTTAGCACTTACAGATATTTTAAGAGTCTCGTTTTCGAGGAAGGGTTTCGTTAGATCTGTGTTGAGGTTAATGAATACTGCTTTTTCTCCAAGTATCTTGATTATGGAGGCTAAGTAGTATATACTTGAAGTCCACTTTACTTCACTTAGTCCTGCTAGGTCTTGGAGACGTGTTTCTAGGATTTCTGTGTAATCTGATAGAGATGTGTTTAGAGTCTTTAGTATTTCTAGTGCGTAGAAAGTAGACCAGAGGTAGGCGTACTTGTTTTCAGGTTCGGGGACGAAGCCCTTTTGGTCGGGGCGGTATAGTGATTTAGTCCACTCAGCTAGCTTAACTGTATCTATTTTTTCGAGCTTCCCGAGTATTTTGAGAGTTTTGACAGCGAAGTATGTGCATGGTAAGCATTTTTCGATAGATCCGTCTTCCTCCTGTAGACTAGCTATTTTTAGTGAGAGTTCTTCAGCGTTAATGAGATCTAGGTGGTTTAGTATTTCAAGAGACCTTACTATGTAGTAGGCTTCGGCAATGAATAGTGAGGACTCGGGGCTGTCTTTTTTAAGGTGTTTTAAGACTTCTTTAGCTCTATTTGCTAGCTTAAATGATACTTTGTTTTCGTCTATTATATTTAGCTCGCCTATAGTAGAGAGTATTTCAAGTGCCTGGCAAGTAGCTTCCGAGTTTACTTCAGTACCTGAGGCGGTAGCATATTCTTTAATACTTGGTAGGAAGGAGCCATTGAGGTAACATGTCATAATCCACTCAGCTAAATTTTCTTTATCTAGTGGTAGGTTGAAGTAGCTTAGTGTTTTAACTGCATAGAACGTAGACTTTATTGAAGGTACTGTTTCCGTAGCGTCTGCGTAGCCGCCTACAGTAAATACTCTCTTCGTTAAGTTCTCTAAGTATTCTTTTAAAGCATCTACGTTCACTTTATCTAAAACTTTTTCTTTCGCTAAGAAGGGAGTAATGTAGAGTGTTACGTCGTATTTTCTTGAGCCATATGGTATTATGAAGGCTCCGTATTTCTCGAAGCTTTCGTCGAGTACTTGAAAGCTGGCTAGAGCTCCCGCTATTTCCTCTGCTTTTTCTTCTGGGAGAGCATTTGCTTCACTTAAGATAAGTGCTGATTGAAGAACATCTGTGAGGCTTCTGGCTCTCGTGAGCTCACTTAAGTACTTTTCTTTAAGCTTAGTTAAGTCTATTTTATCGAGGTAGCCTAGTTCCCTGAGACTCTTTACTGTGAAATATGTTATGTCATTAGCAGAGAACGTTGCTCCAGGTCTGTAGTAGAAGCCGCCGTCTGGAGTCTGACATCTAGCTAAGTAATCTAGTGCAGCATCAACATTCACTACATCGAGTTTCCCTATAATATGGAGTATAAGTAAACATAGTAGGGTAGACGCGGCTGAGGGGAGCCTGTGAGGCTTTATTTCGCCTTTACCTGTTATAATGAAGTCTTCATAGAAGCCTCCGTTCATTTCAGAGGAAGTGTTCAAGTACTGTAGTTTAGAGCAGAGTTTAGCTATTTGATTTAACTGTTCTTCTGAGAGCTTGTTTAAGGCGTTAAGTGACTTGAGTAACTTTAGTGCATAGTATGTTGTCGCGAGCTTGTTGTATGCATAGATTGTTACTATGAAAGGTGATGGTGCGAAGAAACCGTAGTCTCTATAGCAGTCGAGTATCCACGATACTACTTCACTACTTTTAGGCATATTTAAGTTCAGAGAAACTAAAGTGTCGTAGAGAACTGATAGTGTCTCTAAGTCAGCTTGAACAACATAGTATTTACAGGACCTCTTCTCTACTAAAGCAGAGATTTTCGAAGTATCTAACTGCGGTGTAGCTGTTATCATAGTGGCTGAAACTAGTATTAGAGAAATTAGTAAACATGACAGGAGCTTTCGCTCCATAAATTACCTATACTTCCGCTCGATTTTATAGTTATTTATTCAGTGAAAAATATTTATAAATAGAATAGACTCCTACTTTTTAAAACCTCGGAAATACGTGGTTGTTTAGCTCTACTTAAAATAACTGAAAATACTGCTCCGGCGAGACAGAAAATAGTTAGAGCTTTTAGCGCAGTGCTGTATTTTCCGTAAGTGTTTGCCATAAATCCTATAGTTGCTGCTCCCAGGGAGCTACCTATGTAGCCCATTGAGTCTATTATGCCTGAAGCTAAGCCGACTGACTCTGGTGGGAGGATTGATGGTGGAATAGTGAAGAAAAACCATTCTGATAGGCTTATAGTGAAGAAGAATGCTATGAGCCAGAAGACTATGTTCTGTTTATTTAGTGAGAGGAGTATTAGTATGGATAGAGTAAATGATGCTACTAATATTTGTTCTTTTTCTAAAGCTCTCTTAGACAGGAGTGTTCCTGTAAATGCACTAAAGCTGCCTACAAGGGGGTAAATACTGCTCACTAAGGAAGCTATACTTGGGGATAGGCTTGCTTCAATAGAAATGATTACTGGGAGCCATCCTAAAGTGCCTCTGACGACAGCATAGAAACACATATAGCTTGCTGCAAGCAGCCATACATTTCTATTGACAAAGACTTCTTTAATAAATGTCGTCGCATTTACTGAAGTTTCTTCAATATTTTTATAAAAGATAAAAGTCAATAAAAGCAGGAAGAGACCGAATGTGTAGAAGACTGCTCTCGGATCGAAGACCATTAGTATTCCGGCTAGAAAGAAGACTACTGATGGGCCAAAAATAGCTGCTGTCAGCATAGACCCTACTACATAGTCTAGCTTATCACTAGAGAACTTAGCTGAAACTAAGTACATTAGAGAAGGCCATATGAGCCCCTGGAAAACTCCATTAGTAAACGTAAACACGAGTATTGCTCTAAATTCCTGAACACATGTGAGAAGGAAATTAGATAAAGTAGACCCTAAAGCACCTATAGTCACAGTTCTTTTAGCCCCGTATCTCTGAGATAAAATACCCGCGGGAATAAGTGTAGACGCGTACCCCATGTATAGTGCTGAGATAACTAACCCCACTTGGCTTGCCTCAAGAATGTTCTTTTCTACTAGTAGTGGAAGAACAGGTAGCAGGCTATAGCGGCATAAGTAGAAAGCTAAATAGTATAGAGGGAAGAGAACTACTAGTTTTCTATCTTGAGGATTCAAGGCTACCCGCTTCATTAATTACTTAACTTAGTCTAGCACTTAGGCTGAGGCTTTACACGTGTACCCGCAGGTTTTCTTAAGGGAATAACGCATATGAATACCCAGTCTTCATTACCAGTATTCCTGTACCAGTGGGGGATTTCTGGAGGCACATAGATAACATTTCCTTCTCGTACTTCGTATTCCTTGTCTCCTGCTCCTATGGTGCCTTTGCCTCTTAGAACATATATTTCATGTTCGTACCAGTGGCTATGCTTAGGTATTTCTCCACCAGGCTTTATTGTAAAAACTCTCATCGCGAAGTTTTTAGCGCCTGAAGAAGGATCTATTACCCACTGGACAAAAGCATTTTTAGCACCCTTCATATCGACGGGCTTAGACTCGACTTTATTTACGTGAGCAATATATATGCTCATTTTCTCTACAGTAGTCTCATCTTTAGTGTATTTAAGTGTTGAGAGAACGTGTTCAGTCACAGAAGACTATGCTTAAATATCTCTGTCCAGTAATAGTAGACAAATGTTTATAAATTATGTAAACCCGTGGTGGACAGGGAGATTAGAGGAGGACCCAGACTACTCGAAATGGGTTAGGAGGAAAGTCAAGTGGATTCCTCGAGCAGTCAGTACTATACTGAATTCTATTAGGGAGAGTGGAGTTCACTTAAACTTTATAGTAGGTCCTCGCCAAGTAGGTAAGACTACTGGGATTAAGATAGCTGTGAGCAGGCTTCTCAATAAAATAGAGGCTAGGAGGATTTTCTACTATAGATGTGATCTAGTAGCAGATTATAAGGAGCTTCTCGAAGTTATTCAAAGCTACTTAAGGCTTACAGAAGTATGGGGGATTAGGGGATTTAAAGTAGTTTTCCTCGATGAAGTGAACTTAGTTAATGACTGGTGGAGAGCAATAAAGTTCCTTATAGACACAGGTATTCTGAAAAACATAAACCTGTTTTTAACAGGATCAACTAGCATGAAGCTATTAAGGGAAACTGAGAGATTCCCTGGGAGAAGAGGTTTCGGCGTAGACATATTTTTCCCTCCACTATCTTTTGAAGAATACCTACAGCTAGCTAACAGCAGGCTTTACAGCGAAATAGAGTATACTCTCTCTAAGACTCAGACTAGAGATCTCTATGAAGCACTAGAGGCATGCGTGTTCCTAGAACCCTATCTACATGAAGTAAATAGAGTGTTCTTAGAGTACCTTAACTGCGGAGGCTACCCACTATCAGTACTAGAGTACTTCGGAGAAGAAAGAGGAGCTACTGAAAGCTTTCTCTCCTCAATCAGATACGACATCGAGAGAGCTGGAAGAAACATAGGAGTATTCAAAGATATAGTCACATACCTTCTCCAAGCAACAACATCCCCTATATCACTAGATAAAATAGCTAGAGAAGCAGGAGTAAGCAAAACTACCTCCCAAGAATACCTACAGCTAGCCTCAGACCTCTTCCTACTAAATACCCTAAAACACATAGACCCCTACAGACTACAACCAATCCCCCGGAAGGAAAGAAAATACTACTTCACAGACCCCTTCATCTACAAAGTATTCTCACAGTGGTGCAACACCCTGGTCAAAAGAGAACACATAGTCGAAGCAACAGCCATAGCCCACCTACTCAGAACACTAACTCCAGAAAACACGTATAAAACAGCAGCCTACTACTGGAGAAACAAAACCGAAGTAGACTTAATCATAAGAACTCAGGAAAAAGCATATGGATTCGAAGTAACATGGAGCCCTCTCAAAAAAACAGCACTAACAGTAGGCAGAATAAAAGACATAATATTACTAGACAGAGAAGAACTCAACCCAAATAAAAGGAAAGTACCCCTAACACTCTTCCTCCTAACAATAGGAATCAAAAACCTCAAACTAACCTCTAGTTAAAAGAACAAGTATTTTCTCGAATATCTGCACCGGAACCCTATTCCTATTCTCTAAACTCAAGACATAAAGCTCAACATCCTCTCTTCTCTTAATAGACCTCGCGAAAGGATCTCTATCAGCCCTAATATGAATAGTAGCCACTACAGGCTTTCCCGAATCAAAAGCCCTGAGCACTGCGTTCTTAAATTCTCTTGAATAAAGCTCCATAGGACCAATCTCATCAATACACACCACATCTGCTCTCTCAACAGCACTCAGTATAGCCTGAACACCTATTTCATTTAAGTCACTTAAATTGACAATATATTTTCCTACACGAGGACCGGACCTAAATCCCACGTGAGCAAGCCAGCCCTCACGTCCTTCAAGAAGATCCCTTACCTTAAACCCAATCCTCCTCCCTCTTTCCCTCACTTCGAAAGTAACCATACCTCCTACAACATAGCCTCTCTTTGACAACATATCAGCTATCTTATGGATAGCCGTAGTCTTACCAATACCCGGTCTACCCGTAATAAGAAAACATTTCCTATACACATAGAAAATACACAGCAGAAATATAATAGCTTACGGATTACTTCACAACACTTTTGAAGAATAGCTTCGAAAAAATGGTGATGATCGGATTAAACATAGTCGTATTCGTCATCACCTCTAGTAAAGAAGAAGCTTCTAAAATAGCCCACTACCTAGTAGAAAAAGGCTTAGCCGCGTGCGTTAATATAGTAGAAAACATATCTTCAATATACGTCTGGAAAGAAAAAATAGAGGAAAGTAAAGAATATCTCCTAGTAATAAAGACTAGAATAGACTACTTCGAAAAACTCATCAAAGCCATAAAAGAAAAACACAGCTACGAAATCCCCGAAATAATAGCCTTACCCATAATAGCAGGCAACAAAGAATACATTAAATGGCTAAACAAATCACTACACTAAATCTTACAACCATTAAACCCTAGTACGGCAACTATTTCCAGACTTCATCCCTACTTCAAGCAATCGATAAATCACCTAAAAATAAGTAGTCCATAACTCTTCTTTCTAACTCGAAGGTTGCATATCTCCTATACTACAGCTTCTTTCACTAAGCATTTCAGCTATCCGGTGAAGAGCCATATTTTACATACCAGGCCTACCCGTAGTTAGAAAACATTTCTTATACACCAAAGGCATGTGAAAAATATAATAGCTATGGTTCATTTCGAGAAACTAGGTGGGAAGAGAGAATCAGCTGACTAAGAAAACTTTACTACCTATTACATCGGCTGAGTGCTCAGCTATTAACATAGCTATCTAAGCACTCAATTATAGTGTTCCATGAGATTACTTTCTTAGGTTTAGGTAAACCTCTACAACTTATTTCCATAAGTTCTTTGTCCTCAGTTAATAGTATAGCGTTATAGTAGGCTGCTGTAGCGTAGATTATATTCTGTCGAAATAATCTTTAATCCCTATCTTCAATAAGAGATTATCTGCTGTTTCTTCTATTGTAGAATTAGTTAAAACTGTTTGATTTATATCACTA
>QMSB01000081.1 GCA_003650815.1 Thermoprotei archaeon
CACCTACACTAATAATCATACTTAACTAAACATAGGACTAGCTGTTCTGTCTCGCACTAAATCAAATATACTTTACTTAAACTTAAAGAGAAGCTAATTTATTAAAGTCTATTAAATAAATTTTAGGAGAATTTAAAACAGAGAAACCTAGCTATTCTTTTGCAATATGCTTATTATCTGCATAGCTAGGAAAAGCTTATTAACTTCTGGAAGCTAATATACTATACAGAAGCTAATTCGGGGGGAGGGAGTGAGTGAACCTTAACCCCCCTCACCGCTCGGGGGAGTACCACATATCATGGGGGAGCTGAGGGGCCAGTAATCCCCACTCCCTCCCCCATTTTCTTTTTTTCTAAGGGGTATATAAGCTTTATCTAATCAATTCAAAAATGAAGTACTATCGGGATATTCCATAATACCAGCGAGTATTTATGAAAGCTCATCGGTTCTTCTCTAGTCTTTAAGGTGTTTACGCTAGTTTTCTTTAATAGGGTTTAAGGTGAATTGATAGTATTAAGAAGGCGTAAGAGGAAATTTAGGTTAGATTTTGTTAGTAATTAGGGGTAAATATATGTTTTTGTGGTGTGCTTTAGGATTATTAGTTGGTTGTTTTGGATCGGCTATTGTTTTCTTAATATTCTATGTTGTGCTGAGTAGAATAGGTAATTTCAGCTATGTTAAGATGTTTTCTTTAATAGAGACTTTGCTGACTATTTTTACAGCCTTTATGTTTTTCTTATTCTTTGTTTATCAGATTTTAGGCTTTAGTATTTTAACTATTATCTCATTTTTATCATTTGTTTTATTCCAGTAACAGCTCGTATCCCGCTATATTTATGAAGAGTGTGAAATTAGAGAAGAAGCTTTTCTTTGAGGCTGGTATACCTGATGAAGATGTTGAAGTTTTCTTATGTGAGGATAGTCGGCTGGGAGTATTTAGTGTAGACGAGTTCTCTCGAAAAATAATCGCAGTGAGCAGGTTTCTTGTAGATAGTCTTAGTAGAGATGAGCTACGTGCACTTATTGTCCGAGAATTACGTATTAAAAACAGGGATTTTGTTTTCCTTACTTCTTTCATGTTAACTCCTCTACTACTTCTTTCGCTCGGAGTATATTTCTTGACTAGGGGGTTTGGAGTTAGTTTCTAGGAGAAATATAGCTGTTTTACTTTTATGCAGAGGCGTCTCCTTCACTATTTTTTCTTTGATACTTTCTTTTCCAGCAATTACATTTAGCAGAATTAGAGATATTTCGGCAGATATTTACTCAGCTAGAGTAGTTGGAGCTAAAAATGTTCAGAATTCTTTAAGAAAGCTGTTGAATGCTAGTAGAGTTTCTAGCTTGAAGTACAGGTATTTTGATGTATTGCGTGCAATTGTATTTTCTTATCCCTTGCTCTACGGCAAGGACTCGCTGATAGCTAAAATAGTATCGTTTATTATATGTCCTCCTGCCTACTATTCACTTAGGCTTTCGATTTTAGAGCACTTGGATAGAGGCTTAATACAAAGAATAGTTTTTTATACGAGTGCTTTGCGTTTCATACGGCGAGCCATGGGTGAGGAGGGGGACTCGAGTAGTCCACTGGAAATACTTAAGTCAAGTAAAGAGATAAGGGCACTCCTAGTTAGAGCTCTCCTGGTTTCTGCAGCAGGGGGAGTCACAGGAGGACTGGGAGTAATATACTTTAAGCACGTGCTAGGAGCAACACCTATTATCCTAGGCTTCCTTAGCTCAGTTAGTTCTCTCACAGTACTAGTCTCGATGTTTTTCAGCGGCTGGCTGAGCGACAATTACGGCAGAAAGAGAGCATTTGTCTTAGGGACATTACTCGCAGCTATACCTCCTCTCCTCTTCTTTCTGGCTGACAACTGGGTGATATTGATTCCAGGCTTTATAATAAGTGCTGTGGGAAGCTCTTTCATATCTCCCTCCTACCAGTATATAATAAGAGTCTGCACGAAAAGAGCTAACAGGAGTACGAGTATCGCAATAATAAGTACTGCCTCAAATATTGTCGCTATGATTGTTCCTCCTCTAGCAGCATTCACGATAATGTATCTGGGGGGAATAAGGCTAGTCAGATACTCTTTCTTCATAGGCTTTATTCTAATTTCAGCGTCTGCTTTATACATAGCTAAGAGCCTGAAGATACCAGAGTACAGGGAGAAGAGCCGTAAGAGGACGTCAGTATTTGAGCCTTTCAGAGACCTAGTTAAAGTCTACAGGATTAGCAAGGAGAGAAAACTTCACTACTGGCTTTTCTTCGTCACACTTGGGCCAATGGCCACTACTGTAGTTGGGCCATTCTGGTCTCTTTACGCATATGAAGTCTGCGAGACTCCTGGAGAACTTATAGGCTTGCTTCCTACAGCTCAGTCGCTGACATATATTCTGCTGCTCATACCTATCTCTAAGCTGTCTGATAAAATTGGTAGAAAGAAAGTCTATTTGTCTCTAAGACCGTTTTTCTGGCTATCTTTCTTAACTCTTGTGCTAGCTGGCACATTTAGGTCTGAATACTCTTACTTGGCTCCGTTCCTATCGTGGGCTTTCTACGGAATATACGCCACTAGCTCTCCTTCAATGGCTGCATCACTCATAGAGAGCTTTCCGAAGGAATATGTTTCCCGCTGGACTTCTCTAAGAAACATCCTGTACTATATTGTAGCTATTTTCGCTGGATACTTAGGTGGAGTACTGTGGAGTATTGATCCGAGACTACCCTTTACAGTAGCGTTCATAAGCGATACTGTGAGAACACTACTTCTGTTTAAAGTCCCCGAGACACATATAAGCGTACAAGAAGAGGCTTCCGAGAAGCCTCCTAGACATATAGTCATCTATGAGCTGCCGGGAGCAGGACTTGGCACAGTAGCTAAACTCCTTAGAAATAGGCTAAGACTTCAAGTAATCGACGACGGTAGCGAAGAACTGTTGAGAGAAGCTATGCGGAGAGACGAGCCTTCACTCATAGAAGGCGAGGCTGGTCTGAAGCTCGCTAAGGAGAGGAATGATGCTCTAGTAGTACTGCTAGTTGCTCCACGCTACAATAGAGCCTTAAAGGTAATGAAGAAGAAGAGAGAGCCTCTCTTCGTAGTATATAAGGAGCTAGAAGACGAGGACAAGAAGGTCTCTAAGACTGTGAAAAAGTACTTTAACGCGGATTTAGAACACCTGCCTCCATTTGATATAGCTATCAATACTCAGAAAATACCACTTGAAGTAGCAGAAAAAATAATTGAAGTAGCTTACACTGAGTCTAGGAAAAAGAAGTCTATGAAAGAAAGTAAGTCTTAATGTATATATTCGCTCAAAAGAATATTATTTGAGACTATGTCCGAGAAACTAGGAGTCGGCTTAATCGGAGCGGGCTTCTCTGCAAAATTCCACGTAAAGTCATGGGTAGGAGTCAGAAACGCAGACATAGTAGCTATCTTCAGTCGTACTGAGAAGAGAGCAAAAGAACTGGCTGCTCTAGCCGAGCAGCTGGGAGTAGGCAAACCTAAAGTATACACGGATATACATGACCTACTCCGAGACCCGAATGTCAATGCTGTGTGGATACTTACTCCAAACAACACTAGAGTCCCTATAGTTAAAGCAATAGTAGAGGAAGCTGAGCAGGGTAGAGGAAATCTCATAGGAGTAGCCTGTGAGAAACCTTTAGCTAGAACAGTAGCTGAAGCAAAGGAAATGATAAAACTAGTAGAGAAAGCAGGACTCCTTCACGGTTATCTCGAAAACCAAGTATTCTCTCCAGCAGTAGTAAGAGGTAGAGAAATACTGTGGAAATATGGAGCAAAGTATGCTGGCAGACCTTACTTAGCTAGAGCAGCTGAAGAACACGGAGGACCCCACGCTTCCTGGTTCTGGAACCCAACTATCTCTGGTGGAGGAGTACTGTTAGATATGATGTGCCACAGCTTCGAGGCAGCGAGATACATGCTCCTTGACCCAAGTAAGCCTAAGGACGCCTTAAAGCCCAAGAAGATCTCCGCTGAAATAGCTTCACTCAAGTGGACTCGCTCA
Source organism: Thermoprotei archaeon (assembly GCA_003650815.1). Taxonomy (GTDB): domain Archaea; phylum Thermoproteota; class Thermoprotei; order Thermofilales; family B15-G2; genus B15-G2. Next base: position 4,033 of record QMSB01000081.1, read on the forward strand.
GAGTACATCGAGTTACTTAAAAAGACTTACAGCGTAGACTATAGTAAAGTCCCTGCAGAAGACTACGCTACAGCAGTAGTAGTATACGAAGACGACGAAGGAAACATAGTTCTCTCAGAAACACACACATCCTGGAGCTTTATAGGAGCAGGACTCAGACTGACATTCGAAGTCCTCGGCCCAGAGTACAGCCTATGGATAAATACTCTCCAGCCAGAACTATTCGTATTCTTCAGCAGAAACGTCAAGATACCGCCTTCAGAAGAATTCGTCGAAAAACAAAACGCTGACCAAGGACTAATGCCCACTATACCCGATGAAGCAGTGACCTACGGCTACCAAGGTGAAAACAGGTACATAGTAGACTGCTTCCTCGAGAGAAAACAGCCTGAAGAAAACTGGTACGACGGACTCCTAATAGTACAGCTAATGATGGCCGCCTACAAGTCAGCTGAAGAAGGAAAGAAAATAGACTTCAAGCCAGAAGAACTAGAAACATATGTACCCAAAGTAGCTAAAGGAGAGTGGAACCCAAGATCAATACTAGAGTAATTTAACATTTAACTTTATTTATTCTTTTTCACATAAATACTACAGTAAGTAACTCAATATTTTCATAGAATCAGTAACGGCCATAATTATAGCCGATTTAATCTCATCGACTAAAACATCTAGTAGCGAAAGAAATATACTTCACAGGGGTGAAGTTACTTCACAGGGGTGAAGTAATGTTATTTGATGAACTCGTTAAAGAGAATATTAGAGATTTTTATGATAGAAGAAGAGAAGTGGAGCTACTAAAAAATGGTATTTTAGAATGTAGAAGAATAATCTTAATCTTAGGAATTAGAAGAATAGGAAAATCTAGTCTCATAAAAGTTACACTAAACCATAATAAAATACCATATATTTATATAGACGTTAGAAGCATTTACAGACAATACAACTACATTTCGTCTTATGCTATACACTATGCACTAGAATCAGCACTAAACAGACTCTCTAAGTCAAGTTTCTGGTCTAAACTACTAGACTATCTCAAGAACATCAGAGGAGTATCAGTCATGGGCGTAGAAGTAAGGTTCAGCGAAAGTCCTCAGAAAATAACAGTGATTATGCCTCAACTCTTTAATGCACTAAACGACTGGGCTTCAGATAATAAATCCAAAATTGCCTTAGTTTTCGATGAAGCCCAGTACTTAAGATACTCTAAAATAAATTTCAGATCTATAATAGCCTACATCTACGACAATTTACCCTATATAACTGTAGTTCTATCAGGAAGTGAAGTAGGTTTACTTCATGATTTTCTTAGGGTAAATGACCCTAGATCAGAGCTCTACGGAAGATATATGTATGAAATAGTTTTAAAGAGATTTAATAGAGAACAAAGTATAGATTTTCTCTACAAAGGTTTTCAAGAATATGGAATAGAGCCTCCTACTGACATCATCGAAGAGGCAGCAAGTGCTTTCGGCGGAATAGTAGGCTGGCTAGTATATTTTGGAAGACTTTCTATAGACAAGGGTTTAAGCAGGGAAGTCATAATAGAGACTTTTATCAAGGGATCAAAATTAGTTAAAGAAGAGCTTTCCAAATTATATAAGAGAAGTCCTAGATACCGTTACGTACTTGAAGCAATTGCTCAGGGAAATACTACTTGGAGTAGCATTAAGAAGTACATTACTGCTAGAGAACTGAAGCCGATATACGATTCAGCTCTCTACGAGATTCTTTTGACTCTGGAAAAAATGGGTATTATAGAGAAAGTACTAGAAAAAGATGAAATCAAGTATAAAATAGTAGACCCTGTACTACAGTACGCTGTAATGCATTAGTCGCAGACAAAGTATAGTAAAACATAGTGGTAAAAATAAACATGGCTAAAGCATATAATAATTCAATATAATTAAGTAATATCAGACATGAATTACAGTAACTTACATTAGAGCATATTAATCACTAATAAAGTACAATAAAGCTATGGCGGCGAAAATCAGTAGAGCTGAGACAATATAGGGAGCACTTGCTGATATTCTGTAAGCAAGTACGCCAGCTACTGCAGGCGAACAAATAGTCAGGATCTTTCTCACACCAGCTATTCCTCCTAGAAGAGATCCTCTAAGGTCTTCAGGTATCTTTGAAAATAGCATGTCCATATAGAAGGGATCCATTATAGCGTAGCCAGCGGAAGCAAGTACTGCTGAGAGAACAGCCAGCTCTAATCTATAAGAAAATGCCAGTAACATCTGTGAAACAGCTTCAAGAAGTAGTCCGAGACCTACAGCCATCCTAGCCCTATTCTTACTAATCTTTAAGACAGGTAACGAGAGGAAAACAACAGTAAGACCTGCCGCTGCTTCATAAAGAGATATCTCAAAAAGCCCTCCCCCAAAATTCTCAATAAATAAGTTTACTAAAGCTAAAAAAGGAGCAATCGAGTAAGCAAAACCAAGCATAATTATAATCAGTGCAACAGGATAAAACTCCCTAGGAATCTCCTTAACACACTTCTCTTGCCTCTCTTCAGAAAAATGCTTACCTACAGGCTCAGTTAAATACGGAAGCCAGAAAACAGGAATAACAGCTAAAACAAGAGACGCTACAGCGAAAACAAGTACAGAAGTCACTAGGTAATCTATATCAGCGAAAACTACTCCAAGAAAATACCCGAGAACAGGATAAGTCACAGCCTGCGAGAGCAGCGGAAGAATATTGTGAAACACGTAAATCTTCTCCCTAATGTCCTCAGGATAAGCCAAATACTCGTAAACAGGATAAACAGAATACATACCAGTAGAAAGCTTCTCAACAATAGCCGCTAGAACTAGAAATAGAGGATTTCCTAGAACAAAGGCAGTATAGTAGAGCATATAAGCCGAAGAATCCACTACACTCACCAAAGCCATAACAGCATTAGGACTCCTCTTATCAAGAAAACGTCCCACAACAACACTAAGCCCAGCGCTGACAACAGAACCTACCGTAAAAATAAAACCAGCCTCCTCCACCGTAAGCCCCTTCACGAGCATCAAGTAAGGCACAACATACCACACAAAAAGAGTAGGCGTAACAAGACAGTGATAAAAAATATAGCGCTTAGCCGCCACAGGAGCCTTTCTCCAGACCTCCATCACCAAGCACCTCTAGCAACCCAAAGAAAATAGAATCTACTTATAAGGATAAATACTTACCAATACTTCGAAAACTGAAGAAATATAGCTGTATCTAATATAGAAGCACTGTGAAAAAAATAGCACTAACAGTCGCTACCCTCTACACACTAGCCCTAGCATACTTCTCACTGACACCAGTACCGAAAGAAGCCTCAACTCTAGTGAATATAAGCGATATAGTCCAGCACTTCGCAGCATACTTCATATTATCTCTACTATGGTACCTATACTGGAGAAAAATAGCTTATTCATCAATACTAGCACTCACAGTAGGCTTACTAACAGAACTAGCCCAGAAAACAGTACCCTACAGAGTATTCAGTCTAACAGACCTAGCCGCAAACACCGCCGGAGTCACAGTATTCGCCGCCGGAGTATATTTAACAAGTATTCTCCTAAAACGCTCACAGTTAAATCTCTCTAAGCACACTATTCTCCGTGAAGATTAAATGTGGACCCGTAGTCTCGCCGAGAGACTGGGTTGAATATGCTGCTTCTAGAAAAAACCTCAGCGTAGACTCTATTTCCCTAGGAGAAGTCCTAGTAGTAACACCAATAGGCAGCATATATCAAAAACTAATAGAATTCTTCAAAGCATATCCTTGGAAAAACTGGATATATGACCCCGAGAAACAGTGGGGAGTAAAGGTAGCAGACATACTCGGCAAGAAAGTATCATTCATGTACATCGGCGTAGGAGCTCCTCAAGTAGCCATAATTGAGGAAGCAGTATCCATTGGCGTAAATAAAGTAGTCTTCACAGGTCTAGCCGGAGGACTAGGAGTAGAGATAGGAGACTACGTAGTCCCCTACGAAGCTATATGTGAAGACGGCTACTCACAACACTATATCCCACTAGGAATACCAGCCGAAAGTTCACCCAGACTACTAAAACTAATGGTTAAGTCATGTGAAGAAACAGGACACAAACCACACATAGCTAGAGTATGGACAACATCAGCACCATATAGAGAACACTACTGGAAAGCCGAAGAATACTACACTAAATGGAACTGCAGAGCCGTAGAAATGGAAACAGGCGCAGTATACGCCCTAGCACAATACTACAACATAGAAGCCACAGCCCTACTAATAATATCCGATAAAATATACCCAGAAAAACAACTAGGATTCCACCATGAAAAACTATCAAAAACAATAAAACAAGTACCACTAATACTCAAAAAATTCCTCCTCCACCTATTCACAGAAAACACTCAACAAACAAGCCACTAAGCCAAGTAAAACATATAACTCTGAAAACAATACCCTACTGATGCCACGAAAAAGAAACCACAGCCTCCTAAAAATACTACTAATAATAGCACTAATCATAATAATCATATACCTACCAGTCCACGCAGGCTACGCAAAAATACCACAAAAATGGACACCACAAGAAGTAGCCGAC
>QMSB01000082.1 GCA_003650815.1 Thermoprotei archaeon
CAGAAAATATCAGATGAACTGAGAGAAAAACTTGAAAAAGAGGAGATCGCAGCAGAAGAGGCTCTAAGTTCACTTGAGTATGCTTACTCTACTATCGTGAAAATAAAGAGCGGATTATACAGACTGCTGAATACTTTACATGAACTACCTTCGAGACACGGAGCATTCGTTTTCTTCGGACAGCGCATTTCTCCTCAGGGCGCCTACAGAATTGCCCTAATAAACGAGAACATTAGAGCCTACAAAGGCCCTGCCTTCGGACTGGAAGAGTACATGCTCAAAGGAGGATACAATGTCTACTGCACGCCTTCTCTAAGAGTACTGAAGTATGTAGACTACTGGATAGAAGCTCTTCCTCTCTTCATCCACGAGGTAGAGGGAGGAGTCTACGAAATAGACTACGAGAACCTAGAGGCAGCTATAAGAAAAATGGCACCCTACTGGGCTCTCAACATAGAGAGAGCTGAGAGAGAAGGCACTAGGAGACCTACTTTCTGCCTAGTGACTACACAGAGCTATAACATGACTCACCTAGTAAGATTTTGGCTAGAAGAAGAAATGGCGCTATTCAACATAATCAGAGCCAAGGGGCTAGAAGATGAAGTAAAGAGACTAGTGCGCGAGTACCGAGCCAAAATAGCAGAGTATGCTTACCAGATAGTAGAGGAACAGCATCTACACGAAGCTCTATCAATTGAAATACAGAAAACCAAGAACCGGGAGAAAGCCTTAATAAATATAATATACAAGGATCCTCTCTTCGCGGAACAAGTAGCACACTTAGCTCTAGTAAAAGAGCACAGGCTAGAAAATCGCGTCGAAAAAGTCGCAGCAGAGCTCGTAGAAAAGGGGCTAAGCAGAGAAAAAGCCTTAGTAGAAGCTAGAAGAAAAGTTCTCTCAGAAACATACATAGACCCCGAGACATTTGAGCTTACACAGGAGCCTAGAGGAGTAGCTCTCATAGAGGTCGCGAAAAGATACCTTAGAGACCACTTAGATTTAGCAGAGTCTACTGCCAGAAAAGAGGTAATAGTCAGACATGGGTTGCTAAAGGAACTAGAGAACTACTGGTACTCTGCTGAGGGACCCCGCAAAAAGTACAATTTAGCCTATACTCCCAGTAGAGTAGACCTCGGTCCCAACGAAATACCCTCCGTAATCGACCAAGGACAGCCAATAGGTCCAGTAGACGCGGAGTCAGCTGCGGCGACTAAAGAGCTATTCGATAAGATAAACGTGTCTCTCGAAGGAGCCTACACCTACACAAACACTGCTGGCGCTGAAGGACAGAAGACTCTTGAAAACGCTTCGAGAGACGACAACTACGCTTTTGCAAATGTCCTAGCTCTGACAGCGCAGGCAATGGAGTCCAACGCCTACTCTATCGTAGCTTACATTAACATGAGACCAACACATCTCATCCTCTGGCCGGGCAGAGGCTACGGTGGCTTCTGTATTCCTAAGGACGGGCTCTTCGTAAGCTACGTACTGAGCCTCAGAAGCCGAGACATTCTCTCCAAACTGGGAGTACCCGAGTATCTCCACAATAAAATAGCGAAAACAGTAGAAGAGCTCATCGAGCTAAAGCAGGAGTACGAAGACCTCGTGGAGTGGATGGAGCTCGTAAGAGAGAAAGTAGGGTATCTCTTAGAGAAGCTAGCAAAGTCGAAGATCTACGTTCCTCCGTTCAGCGAAGTCTCTAATGTTGTTGAGAGACTCAGCGGTAAAGGAGACGAGTGGACTAGCTACTTGAGGAAAGTAGCGTCTATTCTCTACGAAGCTCGATACGTGCCCTCACGTATGGTCAACAACTACATGCCCTACCATACAGCTGCGTGTATGTACCACGCACTCGACTTGGCTCGCAAAAGAAACCCGAGAGCCCCCAGCGAAGACAAGGCTGTCTTCTGCATACAGGCTTCATACAAGCCGGGTGTACAGGACTCGAGGTTATCAACAGAATTTGAAGTATTTTTGGCGCTTACCAAATCTAAAGATAGATTAAAGAGGTTCAGGTGGAGTGAGCTCAGAGAGCTGGCTTCAATAGCGCTCGACAAGAGGCGTGTCCCAGGAGAAGTCAGAGTAGTCGATCCTCTAATAAATACTAGAGACTGGCTATTTGACAGCGAGATAGCTCTAAGGAAGAAGGCTGAAGAACTCAAAGAGAAGCTACTAGAAGCCGTAGAGGGGCTCACTGAAGACGACATAAGAGTTAACGTAGAGAGGTTTGGAGCAGACTACGAGAACTGGATAATAGGTTTCCGAGAAGACGGGAGCGAAGTAAAGCTCTCAGATAGACCCGAGGCAGTAGTGAAGCTTGCTTCCCACATACTTGAAGAAGAGGGAATAAGCCTAAAGAAAGCGCTTAAAAACGCTCTAGCACACGGCCTAGACTTCGAAAAGTGGCCAGGAGTCTCCAAGGAGAAAGCCTTTCTCATAAGAGAGCGCATTAGAGGACTCTTCCAGTGGCTAGTAGTCTACACTAAGGGCATAGTTCAAGACCCAGGAGAAGGACTCAAGGGAGTAGATGTCCTAAGCCTCGGAATACCTCACCCCGAGATCCTAGCATATGTCTTAGACCTGCCTAGACTAAGGTTTATGATGACCCGCGGCAATCCTAACAGCGCTCTAGCCATAGTAGACGGGACAGCGGGAGCTAGGGGCCCGGTATTCGACAAAGACCTCGTTAAAGAGTGGCTAGCGCTTGGAGGAACTTACGTCGCAATAGGCGTCTCCGACGCAGTAGTAGAGGAGTGGAGAAGAGAAATGGAGCTTGAGAAGAAGATGGCTGAAGAACTGCTAAACTCAGTGCTAGCCGAAAACTGGGAGAGAGCAGAGAAGGCTCTAGAGAAAATAGTGAGCTACTACCTCGAGGTCAGCAAATACGATGAAATAGATTACCTTCGCAGAGGATATGAAGTAGGAGTAGACTCAAAGCTCACAAGCTACATCTCTAGAAGATATAGAGCTCTGCAGAAAGTAGTAGAGAGGCTTCACGGAGGGTATTCTCTCAGAGACCTAGACTTCGCGTCTTTTATAGCGCTCGGAGGAAGATTTCTCCTAGCATCTAAGGCGTCTGACTTCCTAGTTTACGAAGACTGGGAGAAATATGTCAGAGAGCTGTGGAGGCTATTCGAGAAAAAACTCGAGAAAGCTCCTAGAGCAGCAGTTAAAGGCAGGCTCTCGAAGAAAGAAGCCGATGAAATAGTAAAGACGCTACTCCTCAGAGAAAAGAAGGAGCTGAAGAAAGAGAAGAGGCTTGGCGGAGCACTCAAAGGAGAGATGAGAGAAGAGTGGGAGGTTTTCCAGAGAAGAATAATCAGAGCTAGGCAAAGAAGAGCCTCTGAAATAAGAGCTATTCTATCCACAGTAGTTCTCGAAGACTTTGAAACCATGTACAAGAGAGCTAAAGATGTGCTGGGAGAGCCTAGAGCATACATAAGTGAGGAGACCTACACGAAATTCCTCGTTCTATCAATGCTTTCTCTCAAAGCCTTAGCCGAGAAGCTCGGCGGAGACGTGAAGAAAGCTGAAGAGCTGGCAGACAGAGTATTCAAGCTCGGAGGAATATCTATAGCCGACTACAAGAAGATAGTAGACTACTTAGCTGAGCTCGCCCACTTGGCGGGGGGAGATAAAGGACTGCTAGAACTAGTGGCGATGGCTGCAGAGCTAGTAGACATAGCTTTCGCTCTAGAATTAACGCTCACAGCAGCGAGCTGGAAAGAAGTATGGGTAGGCGTAGCGACTTTCTTTGATAAAATGCTCAACTGTCACATCTTCGACTATAAGCCTTACCTATACTGCAGAGCAAGCTTCGCTAAAGACAGGAACTTCAGAGACATTTTCACCAGAAAAGAGATGTTCGAGCTAATAGAAAGGAGGTACAAGTGGCTCTACGAATACCTCAGAGACGTTCTGCTAAAGAGAACAGAGCTAAGATACATGAGCTCATCTAAAGTAGAGAAACTGCTAAACATCGGAACAGACAGAGACCCGCTGGCTCTCCGAGAAGGCTACGCGAAAGCAGCCGAGTTTGTCTTCAAGCTAGCTAGAATACGAGACTTAGCTACGCTCTACCACGACGGCTTCTTCATACCCGAGGTACTAGAAGACGTCGACCTCTCTGCAATTAATGCAGACAGTAGAGTAAACATAGTGATCTTATACAACCTAGGAAACACTACTGCAATGACTTTTCTGAAGAGGGCGCCCTTCCATCATAGAGGCAAGGGACCTGACAAAAACATAATACTGACAAACTTCCTGCGCCTCGAAGAAAGAAACGGAATCACTCTAGTTTACGCAGACTACGGATTAATGTTTCTCACTAAAGAAGAGTATGAGAAAGCTGGAGGAAGAGGAGAAGTACTCAAGCTCATTCTAGATCCCGATAAAAGAAGAGAACTAGAGAAATCTGAGGGACGCTTCGTCTTCGCTATATTCAAGAAACCTATCCTAGTGCACGCCGTGTGGCCCCACTTCACTCACCCGTGGTTCATAGACCAGACACTCGAAAAAATAGGAGTACCACTTATGCAGAGCAGAGTAATAGAGAGACTAACCTATGAGAAAACAGAAATGCCCCTCATGATAAATCACTACAGTAAAGCCACTGGAGACAAAATAGAGTTCATAGACCAGGTCAACATCTATAGAAAAGACCTCAAAGACCTACCACTAGAAGAAAGAATAAGAGCTATAGAAGATATTCTACTGAAGTTCTCTGAGAAACATCACAAAGTAATAATCAAAACATCTACAGAGTCTGGAGGCAGAGGAACAATAATAGCATTACTCAGAAAACCAGACGGCTCGATAAACAATGAGAACATACTAGACTCCGAAGGCAATATAGACATCCGCGGATTCAAGTCAGCTATAAACTTCATTGTAAACGAGATACTGCCTAAAGACGACGCCGTAATACAAGAATTCATACCATCTAATCCGAGAGAAATACTAACGAAAGAAGCACTAGACCTAATCAAAAGGAGATTCGAGCAACTAGGAATACTCATTAAAGAAGACACTCCGCTCTACTGGAACTTCAGAAACTACGTAACACAGGCACCAGGCAAAGAACCAGAAATAGTCGGCTGGATAATGCTAGTACACGTAAAGGGTATAGCAAACTACGGACAAGGAGGACAGCTATTTGCGCTAGAAAAAGAAATGTTCAAACCAGAATACAGGCACCTAATTGACGAAATGGAGGAAGTAAGCAAGAAAATGATGAAAGCCCTCGAGCTCTACGCACCAGTCTACGCCAAAAAGAAGGGCATAAGCATAGGAAAAGACCTCACAGGAGTCTCCTACGCCAAACCAATGATCGATCTATCAGACCTAATGCTCAAACCAGTAGGAGAAAAGAAGTGGGCAGTAGTACCCATAGAAGAAAACGTCGGAATGGGACTATTCTATCCCTACGAAAAACAGCTAGCACAAAAAGGCAGAGAAGGAGAATCAGTCGACCCAATACTACTAAACTTCGCGCGCCTAGGAAAAAGATACAAAAACATCATCGAAAGCAAGGTAAAGCCCAAGCAATAGAATTCTATGAATAAACTTTTATCTCAATCACTAGGAAACATATTTACCCACGTTTCTTCATTTTCTCCTAATTAAGCAAATAGACGCTCACTTCTAGTCAGCAGTCAAAGCCCTTAATAATCTTAAAGCCCCTTCCTCTCTCTGCATCAAATGTCCTACCAAATATCTCTACTTTTTCCAAGAGCAAAATGAAAAGCGGTAAGTTCTTCAATTAAGTCTGCTTCTGCGAATACATACTACTCTCTAAAGCAGATCATTGCTACTTTATTGAGCTACTAAGTAAAACTTATAGTCAACGGCAAAATATAAGCACACTATATAGAATAAACAATAGCGATTAAATTTTAAAGATATTGTATACTTTAAGTCTAATTAAATAATCATTTAAATAAAGAAAGCCTTATATATTTAAGTAGACATTCAAGCAGTAGGTGATGACAAGTCCGACTGCTAAAAATGATGTAGTTCGCTAGGGCTGACGTCAAAAATAGTAACTAAGTCTCTACATAGTTTAAACTGCTCTAGATAATTTTATGATAACTTTTTCTCTTATCTCATCTACTTTAAGACATTTCCTCCACTCTCTTATATTGTCTAGCGTCACTTCTGCATTAGAGTAGGTTTTTGAGAGAAATAGTGTTCCGTAAATAACACCTGATAGAAATGCTATGAGAATTCTCCTCTCGCTTTCTAGGAATAGCGAGGCGATTAGCTGCTCTATTCCACCGAAGTAGGAAACTATTACGAGAGCTTCCACAAGTATAGATAGAAGAGCAAGCTTCATTGTCGTGACCTTAACTCCGATTTTTAGTCTAATACTACTTAAGACAACAAGTAAAGAAAACACCACAGTATTTGAGAAAACGAGTCCCATTAGTCCTAAAATGCTGAAAGATAGACCCAAATGCTCTAATGGCGCCTGGAGAGAGTTTCTTACATAAATATCAGCAGATACTGTAATATGAGTTAATAGAACTATTGAAATAAAGGAAAGCGACTGATCCACCCACACGCGGTCAGTTTTCTTTAAAAATACTCTAGTCAACATAAATAAAGTAGTAAGCAAAATAGAGTACTCTACTAGTTCTCTAAGACACTTCACTAAATGCTGAAAATCTCTATGCACAATAATAGAAGTCACTATACTAACAGGATTCCCTCGAGACAATCCTAGAGAACTCCTTAAATCTTTTCCAGCCAAGTCAGCAAAGATAGCTGACAAGGAGAGTATAATTAAAAATAACAGCAGTAGCGAGTAATGTGAGAGCTCTCTTTTAACTAAATAAATAAAAACCTCAAAAGCAACCAATAATTCTATCTTCACAGTACTAAAATAACTTAAACAAATAAAACTATAATCCCACGGAAACACGACTTCACATAATACTTATATACGACAAGAAATAAATAGAATATCCTACCGGCGGACGAGGGAGGTACCCCGCCGTTACTCGATGAAGGCTGCTGCGATGCGCTGGGGCAGAGGCGACCGTGAAGCCCCACAAGCGCAGCTAGATGAGAAATTCTCCCTCCCAATGACAAGTAGGAGTAGGAGGGGTGATATGAGTGGAGAGATATAAAAGTAGAGAGATAGGATTAACAGCAGTAATTACAGCTTTATATGCTCTGCTCACAGTAGCTCTCGGTAACCTGAGCTACAGCTGGATACAGGTCAGAGTCTCAGATGCTTTACTTCCTCTGTCTTATCTCTACGGGCTTCCAGCAGTAATAGGAGTTACTGTAGGCTGTCTAATAGCAAATTTCTTCAGCCCAGTAGGAGTAATAGACATCATATTTGGGACAGTAGCCAATCTGATAGCAGCGACTTTATCATGGAAGCTCAGCTTCAAGAAAAAGATACTTGCGTGCATTTATCCAGTAGTTGTAGTAACAGCTATTGTCCCAGTATACTTAGCCTTCTTCTTCGAAGTCCCCTACTGGCTGACAGCTCTCTCTGTAGCTGTCGGAGAGACTATTTCGTGTATCGTGTTAGGATATCCTCTGCTGACATTACTTGAAAAACACTTAAAAGAAAAAAGATAAGCTTGTTTAGAATTTTAGCATTTTTTCTTGAATAATATTATTAATGCTATAGATATCATACTAAAATGTTTTCGTTATCTGAACCATAAGGTTTATAACTATATATAGATGTCTAGAAAATGGAACTATGAACAAAAAGGCGGTTTCTGGGGTCTTAGCAGTTTTAATACTTATTGTTATTGTAGTTGTTGCTGGGCTTCTGACATATCTGTGGGTTATAGGTTATATTCCTAGAAGATATGAAAGAAATTCTCGAGAAATAATCAAGATAGAAGGAGTGAAGATAGAGGGAAGTGTCGCCTATATTTATGTGAGAAACTTAGGAACCCAAGAAGTAGTGGTGAGTTCAGTTTACTTAACTGATAACAATGGAATCGTAAAGTACCAGTTATCTCTTCCTGTTTTCAAGAGCGGGACTGAAATCTGGGGCGGTGACGTGTGGGCAGTAAGATATACTGATCTCAAAGTAGTGCGCATAAAGTCAGGTAAAATAACATATGATAGATTTACAGCTCCAAATCCTGGTACTTGGGATGATTCTTACGTAGACTACAATAATGCTGAGGACGCTGTGTACTACGACCCGGATGGACTTAAGTTGCTCTCGCGTAGCAATGGAGGCTGGGCTGTGAGAGGGCTAATAACCACGAGCACTATCATTGATCTAATAGATCCTGAAAGCTACCCAGTAGTAATTGAAGTTGATTTACAGAAAACAAACTATAATGTTCCAGCGGGAGATGCGGCTGGCAGCCCGTTTGCAGCCTGTATGTATATAAGCTACTCTAAGCGCACTAACCCTTACTTTGCAACACCTTGGTTCGCAGCAAAACTATACTATAGGAGTTTTCCTTCTAGAACAGAAGCTCAGCTAGTATCGAGAAGCGCTTCTGGTGTCTTGCAAATAAAGACGCTTTATACATGGTATAGCGCACCTAATACTCAACC
>QMSB01000083.1 GCA_003650815.1 Thermoprotei archaeon
GGCTTTACTTTACCATAAATAGGTTCTGGTCTCTTAACTGGAGCAGCCCACTTGACAGCGTTTACTAGTACTTTTTGCACGTTTTTGTCGTAGTATATTGGGTATGTCTCGTGGCCGGGCTTGAAGTAAAATATTTTGCCTTTTCCTCGGTAGAAACAGCAGCCGCTGCGAAACACTTCTCCTCCCTGAAACCAGCTTATGAAGACTAGCTCGTCTGGCGGCGGAATATCGAATGGCTCACCGTACATCTCAGTATGTTCTAGATCAAAGTAGTCTCCTATACCTTCTGCAATAGGATGCCACGGTGCGACAACCCATATTCTCTCTTTTTCACCTGCTTCACGCCACTTCACTTTACATGAAGTCCCCATAAGCTTTCTGAATACTTTAGAGTTTTTAGCTGAGTGGAGTACTATGAAACCTAAGCCGTCTCTCACTATTTTCTCGTAAACTCTTTCAACAATACTGTCCTCTAATTTTTCGTTAGCAATATGAGACCACATTACAATAACGTCTGTTTTATCTAAGACTTCTTTGCTAAAGCCTTGCTCAGGATCGCTTAAAGTAGCTGTAGTTACTTCAAAGCCTGCCTTCTCGAGAAACTCTGCAATAGTGACATGTATCCCCTCAGAATATACTTCAGCTACTTCAGGATTTTCTTTCTCGACAATATATTCATTCCAGACAAGTACCCTTAGCTTCATGTTAAATCAATAGCCTCGAGACAATATTAATATTTAGACAATATACCGAGCTGAGAACTACCGTTTATCAACACTATTTAATTGATCACATATCTAGAGATTACAAGACAATGCGATAAGACAAGACCTTGTCACTCGTAAGAACTTATAATAGGTATATTGTCTTGAGAAATTCGTGATAAAATTATCTGTCGAAACTTATAAGCTCTCATTTTGCTATAGAAAGTACTAGTTTGTCATTACATCTTGTTAAAGAGAATTTTCTCTAGATGAGCCGAGAATATATTTTAGCTCACCCTCTGGCGTAGCGCTCATCCATCACATTGCCCGAGCCGATCATCGCCTGTACTTCATTTTTAACGAAAAGTTTTAAACTTTACTGAGTCACCTGTTAATAATGAAATTAGCTGTAATAGGCTACAGTAAGTGAGTGGAGTTTGCGAGAGCCTTCTTCTTCAGTGGCACTGTCTCTAAAGTAACTACATACGATATTCTCGAGGAGAAGATAAAGTTGCCTGAGAGCATGGTTTAAAGTAGTAGAGAAAATAGCTCGAGTACTCTTCATAGGTACAGCTAAACACTGAACAAAATGAAGACAGAAGACCTTATCTGAAGTATTGCTACACCTGAAGACACTACAGTGGAAGCACTACTAGTCTTAGATAAAGAAGGAGTCAGAGGAGAAATAGTAGAAGCTCTTAAAGTAGCCGCTGAAAATCGGAAAAACTGGCCTCTCCTAAATAACTCTTTTTCTAAAACAAGAGCCTCAGAAGAGGATCTCAAAGCTCTATCAGAGCTTTAAGCTCATTTAAACTCTCTATAACTGCGTCTGGCTCTAAGCCCTTATTAAATAACCCATATTGCTGATTCCTCCTATCTATCAACACACCCCTTATTCCAAGTCTCTTCGCACCAGCAATATCTGCTCTATAAGAATCTCCGATCATTACAGCCTCCTCTGGTCTAACTCCTAGGAGCCGTAGGGTCTCAGTAAATATCCTAGGATGAGGCTTAAGCTTCATAACCTTATAAGACGCCATGAGAACATCAAAATACTTCACTAAGCCAAGCTTCCTCACAATATACTCAAAGCGCACAGTAGCATTAGACACTATAGCAGTCTTAACCCCTCTCTCCCTAAAGTACTCTATCGTCGGAATAGCGTCAGAGTATAGCCTAACACACCCTACTTCGATATCGTAGAAGACCTCTAGAAGCCTCACCACAAGCTCAATAGAAGGACTAATACCTAGTTCTCTCAATAGCCTCCAGTACAGGTAAACAACATCTAGCTCGCTCAAAGTACCCTTGAGCCTCTCTAACAAAATATCACGTATCCTCGAATAATTATCTGAAAAATCCTCTATAGACACTCTAAACCCCAGAGAATTCAAGTAGTCTACAGCAGCCTCTAAGGCACATCTCCAGCTCTCCTCACAGCCCTCTCCGTAGACAAGAGTATCATAAAAATCAAAGAGCACTGCCTTGACTCGAATCATCTAAAGTATCTAAAACAGAACATAATTAAATAACTACTTGGCTAAACTATTTACTCAAAACCTCTAGTAAGCTCCGCTCCTCGACTACAAATACTACTAAAGCAAATAACGATACATATAAGATAACTAAAGTCTTCACTAGAGAAATTGAAGCTATTATTACTACAAATAGTATTTAAATTAGCGCTAAGTTATGCTTAATAGTAGTAGAGTATTTTTATAAAATACACTCATATATTGTTTTCTAGATTTAAGCTTAGAAGTATTTTCATTAAATCATATTTTAGACAAAAGTAGTCTAAGTCGTCGGCTCCGTAGACTAGCTTCTTGTAGTATTTTCTTAAAAACATTTAGTGTAGTCAAGGTCTCTCGTGAGGACACTGTATCCCAAGTAAGCCAATAGATCGGCGTAAACATTATCGTATTCACTTAATGTTTCTTCGACCTTTCTTCTCGGAGCTACCTAGCCTTCAGTGTAAATCAAATAGTTTAGGCTTAATATAGGTCAGTTTACTGCCCAAACTACTTTGGGAACAAGTGTTTAAATAAACTAGTCTAAAAGATAAATAGATGGTGTTATCTAGGCTTATTTGCTTAGATCCCTACGCTAAGAAGATAAATGAGTATAGACGCCCTCGAACAAATGATATTTTTGAAAGAAAATGCGTAATCCCACCGCACAAGATATCTCTCACTAACTTAGCTGGAGTAAAGCCTATTTCTGCTTTTAATCCCGGTATACTACTTGAAAACAATATACTCGAGATTTATGTTAGGGTAATAATAGGGTATTTTAAGTACGCTAGTATGATAGCGAGAATAGATCTGCCACTAGATTCTCTCGAGAATTGTGTTTTCTCTAGGGAAGTAGATGCTGAAGTAGTAATTGGTCCTGACACATGGTTTGACATATGGGGGGCGGAGGATCCTAGGGTATTCTACTTGGGGAAAAGTAAAGTAATGGTGTATACTGGTAAGACAGATAAGTTCTATGAAAGCAGCTACAATAGAACAGTTCCAGTAATCGCTGTTCACGATGGTGCTGAAAATAGGTGGATTAAGACATCTTATGTGACTGTCCCTCGTCCTCTCGATAAGCTAGTAGCTTTTAATAAAGACGCATTTCTAGTGAAAATACCTAATGAAAATAAAATACATATATTTCACAGACCTGTAATAACAAACTTCCCGACATCTCTTTGGTATGGAGCATCAGACAAGAACCCTATAAAGTACAAGAACATATCCCCTCTGACTGTAAAGGATAATAGAATAGTAATGCTTCCAGCGGACTTCGAATATAATATAGGGTGGAGTACCCCGCTACTTGAAGTAGACGGCAAGTATATTGAAATAGCACACGCGCAGAGCAGCGACCGCTACTACAGGCTCTATGCACTAGAATTAGAGTACAGTGAGGACGAGGGCTTCGAGATAACAGGTGTTTCTGAAACATATATCATGGAGCCTAAGGAGCTGTATGAAAAATATGGAGATAGACCATGCGTAGTTTTCGCGTGTGGAGCCTGTATTATAAAGGATAGAGTTATTGTATCGTATGGTGCAGCCGACTACTTTATAGGATTAGCTGAAACCACCATATCAGATTTACTTAGCACAATAAAGAAAATCAAGTAACTAGTGCGAAAACATTCAGAGAAAAATGAGATCAAACCTCGCTTAATAGATCTCATAGTAGTAGTGGTCTCTAGCTGCCTTATCTTTAATTAATTTAAGAGAAAATTATAGAGAATTAAGAAACCTGAAATGGGCACCGAGAGGAAATATGCTACTGAAAGTGAGTTTATTACATAGGCGAACATCTTACTCAGATCAACTCATCTATATAATAAGACCTAGAGCCAGAGCTAAAAAATATCATATTAAATATATTGAGAATACTCTTACTACACATGGTTCTAAAACACTAGAAACGGGCTATTGCCTCGGGAAATACAGGCTTTGGCTCACAGATAATAGCTTTATATTGTAAAGATCCTTAAGTAAATGTATGCCTAGTAGACTCAGTTCACCTTTCAGGGCATACGATATTAGAGGCATATATGGCGAAAACTTGACAGACGAGTTTGCACAGAAACTAGGCTATGCTCTAGGAAAATTCGTTAAAGAGAGGAAAGTATCTGTAGGAAGAGACTCCCGGTATTCTTCGCCTATACTGGCAGAGAACTTAATTAAAGGTATTGCTGCCTCAGGTAAGGAAGTAGATTATGTGGGCGAAGTACCTAATCCTATTACATATTTTTACTGTTGGAGAGAAAAGATTCCTGGAGCCTACGTTACTGCGAGCCACAATCCTCCCCAGTACAATGGATTTAAATTAATTAGAGGAGATGGCACAAGCTTTACACACGAGTATAGCGAACTAAAGAAATTTGTAGCTGAGGTCGAGGCTCTTTCCTTTAAGAGAACTGAAGCTAATTCTATTGATGCTGTCGAAGACTACATGGACTTTGTTTTAAGCAAAGTCGAGGTTTATAAGAAGATTAAAGTAGTTGTAGAAACTTTTGGAGGAGTAATCAATAAAGTGATACCTGTTCTCTTAGAGAAGCTGGGCGCAGAATATAAGATACTTCACAGCGAAATCAGAGGAGACTTCTATGGATTAAGACCTGAGCCTAAAGGAGATAACTTGGATCTACTGAGAAGAGAAGTATTAGCTTTCGGCGCGGACTTCGGTGTAGCTTTCGACGGAGACTCAGACCGCTCAGTTTTCGTAGACAGTAAGGGAAGAGTACTTAATGGCAGTCAGGCAGGCATAGTTTTCGTAAAACATTTAGTTAAAAAAGGTTCGACAGTAGTGCTTACACCCGATACTTCACGAGTATTAGAGAAAGTTATCAAAGATCTCGGAGGGAAAGTAGTGTATTCTCGCATAGGACACGGCTTTATTGAAGAAAAGGTAAGAGACACTAATGCTACAATAGGAATTGAGCAGAGCTCCCACTTCTACTTCGGCTACCTCTACCCATTCTCCGACGGAATACTATCAACACTAATTATGGCGCAAATAGCCTCTCAGGAAAAAGTCTCGAAAATAGTAGATGAACACCCAGCGTACCCTATGGAAAAAATCTATATCGACGCCTATAGCGACGAAATCAAACACAAAGTAGTGTCAATTCTAAGAAAAGAGCACCCTGATGCAGTAGATATACACGATGGATTCAAAGTGTTTCTTGAAGACTCTTGGATACTAATTAGAGTTTCTCAGACAATGCCCGAAGTAAACCTAGTCATAGAAGCCCCTACAGAAGAAAAACTAGTTCAACTAAAAAACAAGTATATTGAGAAAATAGAGAGAATAGTTGAGTCACTCCGCAGTTAATTTTAAGACCACCTATAATGCTCTGTTCTTACTAAAAGTTTTAAGTAAGTCTAATCAGATATCATCCTTTGAGTACTTAAGACTTCTTTAATTAAAGCTATACTTAAGCTATGGAAATAAAACTGCCGTGTTTCTTAGCTAAAGCCGACTGGTATTTACTAGTCTGTAGAGAAATGTAGAGTAATATTAACTGCACTGAGTAGACTTATGGTAGGACTTCAGTGAAAAATAAGGGAAATCACTTGACTTAGCTGAAGTATTTAAAGAATACTCTTAAATACTCCCACTTAGAGGAGAAGCCTAAATTCTAAAGCTCTCATATCTCCTACTGAAAGTATCTACATCTCTTCACGGAATACGGGGGAAAGGAGTATCAATAAGGCTACATAAGGAAAGCACTAGAAGAAGCTAGAGTAAAATATAGAATAATCTATGAGAGAGTAGTAACAAGGCTAATAATAAAGCTTCAACTTAACTAATCAATACACTATAAAAATAACCTATGAAAAGCTTAACTTAGATAGAAAATAAGATAGATTATGGCTGAGCTCACATAGGTTATTTTCAGCTACATTACTACTCAAGTAGTAGGGTAGTTAAATATAGTTTGGTTTAAGCTAATCAAGTGATATGTTAGATCTACTGTCCTGCGGCTTTCTCGTAGCTGATATAGTTGTCGCCGATCTAAATAAAATAGCAGAGCCCGGAGAACTAGTCTTCGCTCCAAAAGGAATAACGATAAGTGTTGGAGGACATCCAGCGAATCTCGCCATCGACTTAGTGAAGCTCGGAATACCAGGCGAAAAAATAGGAGTCGCTGGAGCAGTGGGCAATGATATCTTTGGAGAATTCATTGAAAGAACTTTAGCGAGCTACGGACTCAGACTTTTCATTCAGAAAGTCGATAGAAGCACCAATAAGAACGTCATTTTAGTCGTTAAAGGCGAAGACAGACGCTTCCACGTAGAACTCGGCGCCAGCCGAGTCTTCTCGCCTTCAATAGTGCTTAAGCTCATTAATGAAACCAAGCCCAGGGTATTCTACTTAGCTTCCGGCATACTAGATTTAATAGACAAGAAAATCGAGGAAATCTTTAAGAAAGCAAAAGAAAGAAAAGCACTTACTTTCGCAGACATAGTCAAGCCCTATGGGAAAGACTGGAGCTACATCGTTCCAGCCATGAAGTACATCGACGTGTTTCACTGTAATGAAAGTGAGCTCAAAGAGTTAACTAGAGCAGAAAGCCTCAGAGAAGCCGTAAACAGGGTTTTCGACTACGGAGTAAAGCTACTGTTTATTACAATGGGTGAAAAAGGAGCTTTAGGAGCTACTAGACACATGAATATCCTTCAGAAAGCATTTAAAGTAGATACAGTAGACCCTACTGGCGCAGGTGACGCCTTCTGCGCAGGCATAATATATAAGCTACTAGAATACAGTGTCGCCGGTGAAAAAGTAGATGAAATCAACCTTAATCAACTTAAACAAATACTGCTCTATGCACAGGCAGTAGGCGCCTCTGCCTGCACTGCTCCAGGAACAACAGCTGGAGTCACTAGAGAGAAAGTAGAGGAGCTGATAAAGACTCAGGGAGAAAATATACTCGTAGATACTGCTATTAATATAGTTTAGTAAAATAGACTGGTGGAGAAATGTATACGCCTAGAGTAGGTATAATTACTTTAGGTGATCCTCGAGAGGAAGTCCCGTGGAGAGAAAAGGAAGACCGTAAGCACAGAGAGCTTCTCGAGAAACTAAGAGAAATAGATGGACTTGAAGTCTACGGCACAGAGAAAGTTGTTAGAAGCCTTAAAGAAGCTGAAAGCGAGGTAGAAAAACTCCTCATTAAGAAACCTGATCTGGCTGTACTGCATATTCCTGTGTGGACTTATCCCTCGATAACAGTTAGAGCGGCAGAGGTAGCAGCTAAGGAAGTAGCGCTTTTCGTAGTTTATGGAGACGGCGTGCTCAGCGGAATACTTGCTTCAGGCGGAGCTCTAAGCCAAGTGGGTATACGTAGAGAGCTCCTATGGGGCCCAATGAGTAGAGAAAACTTGAGTAGACTGGTTAAGTGGGCTAGAGCCGCAATGACGGTTAAAAGGCTTAGAGGAATGACTTACGGTGTTTTTGGAGGCCGAGCACTAGGCATGTATACTGTCGTCGCTGACCCCTCTCAGATAAAAATGATTTTCGGAGTAGACGTAGAGCACGTAGACCAGCTAGAAATACTCAGGAAAGCAGAGAAAATACCCGACGAGAAAGTAGAGAAGCACTACAAGTGGCTAGTAGAGAGAGTAGTGAAAAGAGAGTTCGACGGCAGAGTACTGACAGAAGAAAAACTGAAAAGACAGATCAGAGCCTACCTTGCTTTAAAGGAGCTGATAAAAGAACACGGCTTCGACTTCTGCGGCGTAAAATGTCAGCCAGAACTAAGCGACAAGTACGTAAACCTCTGTGTAGCAGTAGCGCTACTAAACGACCCCTATGACGCCGAGGGACCCAAGGAACCCGTAGTATGCGCCTGCGAAGTAGACCACGATGGAGCACTAACAATGCAAATACTCAAAATAGTCTCAGGAGGAAAACCCACTACACTAATGGACTTCCTCGTCTACGATCCAGAAGAAGAACTACTCTACCTAGGAAACTGCGGAGGAATGTCAACATGGTTCGCCGAAACATCCAGCAAACCAGAAGAAAACCTCGAAAACGTACACCTTCTACCACAAGTCCAAGGAAAAGCAGGAGGCGCAGCAACACAGTATGTAGCTCCAGAGAAAACATTTACCTTAGCGAGACTATACAGAATAAAAGGAGAATACCACATGGTAGTACTCAAAGCAGAAAGCACTAGAGTAGATAGAAGTAAAC
>QMSB01000084.1 GCA_003650815.1 Thermoprotei archaeon
ACAAAATATCATAATTTAGCACTAAGTGAATTTAAATACTCTTCGAAGAAAAAATACTGTGAAAATAGAAAAATAGTTTCTCGTCTAAAGGAATTCATACTAGAGAGAGCTTTTAAACAGGTCTCCCAAGCATAGCTATCTCACTTATAGTCAACGGAAAGGTAGTATACGAGAAAAAGAGTAAAGCAAAAATATATAAGCTAACAGAAAAAGGTTTAAAAGAACTAAGTAAACTTGAAGATGCCTTAAGAATACTAAGAAAGCTTGGATTAGAGTAGAATAAATTTATTTTTCTGACATAATAGAATAATTAGTGATGAAAGCAGTCGGTCTGATTGATGAAGAACTTTTCTGCGGCTGACTAGAAGTAGCTCCAATACAAACTTCCTCTCATTCTCATAGAGAATGAAGGCTTGTTTTCAGATATATACTTAATTACTAAACGCACTTGTTTCCCTGAAAATAGTTAACAATACAAGTAATAGTAGTCGCTAAACTAATAGTTCATTTAAATAATGGATTTACTTAAATTGAGGTTTTATATATCCTATGGCTATTCCTGTGAATACTAGAAAAAAGTAGTAATTATCTATAAAGATGCGAAGAAATGCACCTATAAGAACATCTATTATTGATATTATTCTCCATTGAAGTACTAGTACTTCAATTAGGCTTCCAATATAAGATCCTAGAATTAATGAAAAAATTATTGGAAGAAAATCTCTTTTTAAATTTACCCTTTTACCAATTAAGCTAAAAATAAAGACTAATACTATTATAATAAGCAAATATATGATAGCAATAAAGTAATTAATAGTAGTTATTGCTCTAGGATTAAAGTTAGCGCTCTTTAAAATATAAGATCTAAGATAGCTTAATAGAAAGTATGAGGCTCCAAATAATACTAAGTAAAGACTTAGAGAAGCTAAAAATACTAAAATAAAACCTTTTATATTCTTCAAAATCATCTTAACACCCTTGCAAAGTAGCGCTATCACTCTCTATGAACTATTCCTGAAGGCTCTATATATACGTACTTTCCCCCATTTAAATCAAGTATACATCTCAGAAACTTTTTCTTACCAGAATTTTTAGTGTTCAACGCGCACTTCTAATGTAGTTTGTACTAGTGTTTATTGGCTTACTCATTATTTCGCCTAAGTGAACTAAAAGAAGTTAAAAGCAGTAGCTACCGAAGAAGCTCCACTTAGCTCAACGTATTTTGGTAATTTACTGAAAGTATTTTGGGGAGACTGATCTACAAGAAATAGCCATAGCTTAAAGTGACTATAAATAGTTTTAGTGGAAAATATTATCGTGGAGGTAGAGGAAATAGTTGCTCGATTAGAGGAATTTATTCTAGAAAGAGCCTTTAAGACGGAGCTCCCAAGTATTGCTGTATCTCTTATAATTGACGGGGAAGTAGTATATGAGAGAGGCTTCGGCTACAGAGACGTGGAAAACAGGCTGCCAGCTTCTCCTCGAACAGTATATGGTATAGGTTCTGTAACTAAGTCTTTTACAGCACTAGCAGTAATGCAGCTATACGAGAAAGGCCTATTGAGTCCAGATGATCCCGCCGAAAAGTATCTTCCGTTCAAGCTGAGAGCTAAGGGCGAGCCTGTTAAGATACATCATTTGCTTACACATTCCTCGGGTATACCGGCTCTCGCTTACGCAGAGGCGCTGATAAGAGGTCTCGTAGGTGAAGCAGAGTACTGGCTCCCTGTTATTAGCTACGAGGATCTCTTCGCGTTTTTGAGAAAGGCGGCCGACTGGGCTGTAGCTAAGCCAGGTGAGAAATTCTTTTATCTAAATGAAGGCTATGTTCTCCTAGGATATATAGTTGAGAAAGTTAGTGGAGTCAAGTACGAGGAGTATGTTAAGAAAAATATCTTTGAGCCGCTTGAAATGAACGATACTTTATTCATAGGCGACAGCCTTGAAGGAAAAGAGGCTGCTGTACCCTACGTTATTCACGAGGGAGAGAGAATTAGGAGAAGTTATCCGCAGGGAGTAACTGCTGACGGCGGTATATTGAGCTGTGTAAAAGATCTCTCTAATTATCTGCTAATGTACATGAACGGGGGAGTATTTAAAGAAAAAGAGATAGTGTCAGAGAAGACTATAAGAGAGATGACTGAGCCCCATGTACCTATACCCTATTCTATCTTCGAGAAAGACGGTTATGGATACGGCTGGAGGATAACAGGTCTCTTTGGACATAAGCTAGTGAGACACAGTGGCTCAATACTAGTATCAACTGCTTTCGCGGGATACTTACCTGAGAAAAAGACTGGCGTAGTAGTACTCGCGAATGCTAGCGGCTATCCGCTGTCTTTTATAGGAATGTATGCTTTAACATTAGCTCTGGACAAAGAGCCTGAAGAAGAACTATACTTCATTAAAGCTGACAGAATTCTAGACAGACTTCAAGGAATATACGAGACCTATAGAGGAACAATGAGAGTAAATGTAGTTAGAAGAGGAGATGTACTCTACTTAGAGAGGAAAGGCAAGTATACTTCACTAAATATTCCTTTAATACTCGATAGAATTGAGGAAAATAAAGCAGTATTCAAGGCTCCTGGAATAGCTTCAAAACTAGAAGTAGAGTTCTATATAGAAGATAGCAAAGTAGAAATGTTCTACGAGCGCTATAAATTAGTTAAAAAACAGTAGCTACTTGAAATAAATATCAAAGTACACTTACTGTTTCTCAGCTCTCAGCACAAAACCTCTTCCATACTATTTTGATATAATTCCTCTTAATATTGAACACAGTACACTGACTTCGATATTAGACAGTACCTTAAGTTCGTAAAATACCTATAGTATCGATCAGAAGTACATAATGCTTATATTAGAAGCTTTTTCATATAAATTAATGAAAAAGATTATATTAGCGTTAAGTGTAATTATTCTAGTAGCTGTCCTCGCGGTAGCTACATACCTACTATTCCTTATGCCGAGTATAGAAAAAGAAGTAAAAATAGTATCAAAGGAGTCTATTTCATTTGAAGTTAAAGAAGTATCTACCAATAATGTGGTATTACCTAAGAAATGGAAGCTACTAAGCAAGATCTATAGCATTACTCCAAGTAAAAATCCTTCCTCTCCCATAAAAATAGTATTCAAGCTTGATTCATCTCAGCTAAAAGATGTAGATGTTTCTACAGTGCAGGTATTCAAGTGGGCTGAGTGGGCAGACGGACACGGGTTCTGGCTTCCAGTACCATCTAAAGTATACACTAGCAACAATACAGTTGTGGCAGAAGTAACGAAGTTCAGTACCTTCGGAGTATTCGCTAGATACAAGAACGTAGACTTCAGCAATATAGTAGAAGTCCTAGACACAATGCTAGACAAGCCTCCCAGCCACCCAGACTGCGTAGTAGGATTCTTTCTACTAATAGATCACGTAGGAGTATCCCAGCAAACATATCCCGAAATATACAGCCAAGTACTCAAAATAGTAGAGAAAAAAGCCTTACCTTACTTAAAAAGAGTAGGAGGAACAACACATACTCTCAGTGAAGCTACTAAAGAACACTTAATCCTAGTCATAGGATGTGAAGGAGACCCCAAAGACCCCTGGGATATACGCAGTGTCCACTACGACTTCGAGCACACGAAGATCATTAAGAAAGCCCACTGGCAGAAAATAACTAGTGTCAAAGAAATATACGAAATTCTAGTAGTATGGTACGGCGACTGCGGAGAAGACGCAATAGTCGAAGGCACAGTCTACACTAAGAAGGGTAAGCCACTAGAGGGAGCAGAAGTAAGAGCAGTAGACCCCTTTGGAAAAGAATACTCTACGACAACAGATAGTAGCGGAACATATAGGCTAAAGCTCCAGTCAGGACTCTACAAATTCTATGCAGTAAAAGACTGCTGTAGCGGCGAAAAAGAGTGCCTAATATGTGCTTACGGGAGACTAGCGACAGAGGAAGAAAAGCCGCCGAAAGTCAATATAGAAGTCTCAGGAGAAAACTCTATAATACTTGAAGGAGACTTCACTATAACAGCTTCAGGAAAGAAAGCCATCGTAAAAGACCTAATATATTCATTTAAAACAACAGTCCACGAAAAATACACGCTCGTATTCACTTACCATGTAGTCAATGAGACGAAAGACGGCTTCAAGTACTTTGAGGGGAAAGGCTACATAGTAATACACGATTACTCAGTCGACGCACTAAACATTTTTGAAGTAAACAAAAAGAACTTGTATATAAAAACAGAGCTCAAAATAACAGGAGATTTCTCGGAAACAGTCAACGTTACAGTCGCTGGCAGAATATCAATGACAAATGAGCTAGTAGACCTATACGTCTACCCCGGAGGAAATACTAGCGCACTTTTCTGTGATCCCTCAGGAGGAACAACTTACCTCCACGTACTAGTAATTACTCCAGTAATATCTAGTGAGCGAAAAGAAAGCAAAACATCAGGTGTACTAATGTACCCGAGAGATATAACAGTAGTAGTAGCTTGGGCAACACCTAAAATAGATGTAGCTGAGCAAACAATACCAGTAACCTTTACTCTAAACTCAGACGACTTCTTCATGCTCAACACTAAGGGAATACTAGCAGGAGGCACAACAACACTAAGACAAACAGTACCCGAAGCATCAGAAATACCAGAAATGACTCTAGGCTCAGAAAACCTCAAGTTCTCAGGAACACTTAAAGTAAAAACCTGTAGCTGCGACGGCTAGCATTAAGTAAGCAAACTTATAATAATATTAACCTACTATTTCTCTGTGAGCTTCATAGCAAAATTCTTCATGAAAAAATACATGAAGGAAGCCTACAAGCCAAAGAAGCTCCCCAAACTACCTACAATTTCTAGGAAAGAATGTTTTATAGAAAAGACTCCGTGGATATCCTATAAAGTATCCTACTGCTTCGCCTCAGCACTACAAATGGCGTGCCACTATTACGGAGAAAAGTGGATCGATTTAGGATACGTAAATTTCACACTAGGGTGGACCTACACGTGGGTATACATAAAGAACATTATACTCGGGGGAGGAGATCCCTTAGAAGCCATGCCTTTTGCCGCTCCCTACTTAGGTCTCAGCATACACTACTATACAACTAACAGTGAAGAAGCTTTCTTAAATGCTATTAAATACTTTATTTCAGAAAGGAAACCAGTACTAATCGAACTAAACCCGGAGATCGTTTACCGAGGAAAAGAGTCTGAGACAAGAGAGCCCCTAGGATTCTCTGCTCACGCAGAACTCTTTATAGGATACTCCGGCGAGAACTTTTACTTCTATGAGACTGCTGGAGAAGACAAGTACTTAGAGGAGGGCGGCGAAGGAATCGAAGTAAAGGCAGAAGACCTAGCTAGAGCAGTAGAGTCTGTTACTAAGCAAATGATGATGTCGTGGAAATATCACCTACATGTCCTCGAGAAGTGCGGAGAAGGAGTGCTTAGAGACTATAAACCTATCTACAAGAGACTCAGCGAGCTCCTCATCGGAAGCGTGTATGGAGGATGGGTCTATCTAGGAGCTAAGGCCTTGAGAGAAGTAGCGAGTAAGAGAGAGATGCTTGGGTCTAATGTAGTCAAGTTCTGGCTACGTCACGCAGTAGACTCTAGGAGGAGAAACTCTGTGTTTCTGAGAGAATTTATTGAAGAAGAGCAGGGAGAAGTTCTCTCAGAGCTTATGGAGGAGGCTTCTAGCCTCTACTCTACTGCGCTGAAGAAAATAGATGAAAGGGACTTGGAAGGAGCCTCGAGAATATTGTTCAAGATAGCTGAGCTTGAAGAAAGAGCAGGAAAAATATTCCGAGAACTAGCTAAATAGACTCTAATATTCGTCCGTCAACTAGCCTGAGCACTCTAGTAGAATATTTGGCTACCAGCTCATCGTGAGTAACAACAATAACTGCTGTTTTCTTCTCTACATTAATTCTCTTAAGTAGCTCAAGCACCCTCAACTTAGACTCATAATCTAAGCTACCAGTAGGCTCGTCGCAGAGAAGAAGCCTAGGTTTATTCACTATTGCACGTGCTACAGCTACTCTCTGTCTCTCACCTCCACTCAGCTGAAACGGCTTATGCTGAGCCCCACTACTCAAACCGAGCCATTCAAGAAGCTCCAGCGCTCTCTTTCTACTCTCCTTGATGTCACCAGTAGCTATTATAGCAGGCAAAGCCACATTATCTAGTGCAGTCAAGTCAGGCAAGAGATTATGAAACTGAAACACTATACCAATATTCCTTAGTCTAAACCTAGCCAACTTTTCCTCAGACAACTTCGCTAAATTTAATCCACAGACCTTTACCTCACCTGAAGTAGGCTTGTCGAGAGCAGCAATAATATTCAACAGTGTTGTCTTACCGCTACCTGAGGGACCCATTATACACAAGAACTCTCCCTCAGAAACCTCTAAGTCTACACCCTTAAGCGCTTTAACAGCCAGCTCTCCTTTACCATAGACTTTAACTACTCTACTCAACTCAACTACTTTACTCAAAGCGCATCACCTCTGCAGGCTTAATAGTAGAAGCCCTGTACGCAGAGTAAGCGCAGGAAATAGTTGAAACAACTATTGAGAAAACTAAGCTCAGAAAACATAGCTCGCTATCCAGTATAAATGGAACAGTTATTTTCTCAGAGAGAAACTCTACAGATACTTCTTTCAGAGCCTCAGCTACAGCGACTGCTCCCACTAAGCCCACAAGGTAGCCGAGCACACCGTAAATAAGAGAAACCACAAAGTATATCGAGAAGATTTCACGTGAAGTAGCTCCAATAGCCTTAAGGACACCGATACTCTTTTTCCTAGACTCAGTGAGCATCAGCATAATATTCACTATACCGAGACTCGTTATAACTAAGACAGAGCCTATGAGAGCATTAGAGTAGAATCTCTCTACTTCAAGAAGTCTCAAAATATTACCAGCAAGCTTTTCCCACGAAGAAGCCCTGTAACCCTTCTCCTTAAGCCAGTCAGCTACCATACTAGCTTCAGAAGGATTCTTAAGCCTTAAAGCAACACAGTAAGTCTTATCTCCACCAAGCCTATTCTCGAGCTCACTTAAATCAACATATACTACATAGGAGTCTATCTCAGAAATACTGGTCTCAAAAACGCCTCTAATACGCAGCTTCCACAAAGAACCCGTAGGCAATAGTAAGTAAATAGACTCCCCTACACTTACATTCATTTTATCAGCGAGCACTACTCCAATAACACACTCATCGTCTCTAACACTCCAAGAACCGTCTACAATATAGCGGCTTATCTTCGATACTCTATTCTCTAAGCTGTACTGAATACCAATCACGCGTACACCTCTAGAAGACTCGCCTACAACTAAAAGTGAGTCACAGAGCAGTCTCGGAGAAAAAGCACTAATCCTCGTATCTGATTCAAGTAGCTCAGCTAGCTTACTATAGTCTCTTGGAGAAACTTCTACTTTAACATGAGGTACAGCAAGCCCTAATGTGCGTGATAAAGTAGCGTACTCTAGTCCACATAGCATAGAGTATGTGAGAGCGTAGAGGAAAACAGAGCCGGCAATAACTACCACGATTATAGCGGAGTGCTTCTTCCAGCTCACTAAATACCTTAAAGCTAGAAACCAGACAAACCTCCAGTTCACACCTATCACCTCTTGAGCATGGCAACTACCTCACCTACAATCTGGTCTAAATTCTCTTCAATACTCTTAGGAGAAATCATAGCTTGAAAAGACAAGCCGTCTAGAACAGCCATAAACAACATAGCTTTAACCCTAGGATTCTCGACACCATTTTCCTCAAAGAACTTTGTAAACACTTCCGCATACTTACCGTAAAAACTCTCAATAATCCAAGCCTTACCGAGCTTTCTCAGCTCCTCGTAAATATCAGCAAGTAAAAGCACAGCCTTAATATCATGCTTCAGCGTAAAGCCGACTGCAAGAGACACGATTCTCTCTATTTTCTTCTCAAAAGGCTCACTCGAAGAAAGTATCTTGTTTAGAGGCCTAGCGACAAAAATCTCTAAGAAAAAGTCCAGCACTTTTTCTCCTAAATCAGCCTTAGACTTAAAGTAATGGAAAATAGTACCCTTAGCCACTCCAGCTTTCCTAGCGATCTCATCTACAGTGACCTTAGAGTAAGGCTTCCTAGAAAACAGTTCGAGAGCAGCCCTAAGTATCTTCTCTCTAGTGCTCATATACATCAACCGACCAGTCGGTCAATTAAAAAATCTCTCGAACCTATTTAAAACTAACTCTTAAGACTAGACGTCTCTATACATTGCCTTGACATGATAAATATCTAAGCCAACCTCAGCTCAAGTGTAAGAAGAGTAAGTGAGATATTAATTGGTATTTTTAGAGTATTTCTCCTGCTCCCTAAGACTAATCGA
>QMSB01000085.1 GCA_003650815.1 Thermoprotei archaeon
CTCGAATAGACCTGAGGATATGTGCTTAATGTTTTATTTATTTAAATTGTTTTGAAAATATGTAACATAATGGATATTTTGCTGTATTCTCAAGACTTATTATTTAAATTCTTTTCATATAATTCTACTATCTTATTTAAGGGAGTCTCTTTAATTAAATGATATGTGGCTTTAGTTCCAAATAGCCATTCGTCTAGAAACTTGCCTACGTAGTGTCCACATACTTCTACTGCAGTCTTCTTAAAGTCTTCGAGTGTTGCTGGAGTATCTTTATGTCTACACATGAATTCTCTGACAAGTTTTTTGAAGCATTTATCGCCTACTATTCTGTGTAGTACGTAGAGTATCCATGCCCCTACTATATAGGAAGCATCTGTGACAAGGTGTTTGCCGTATTCTGCTACTGGTATTTTAAAGAGTTCAGGCTTCCTAGACGCTAGTTTAAGAAATCTCTGTCTCACTGAGCCTATTTTCTTCTGAAATACTTCATCACCTAGAAACTCTTTTTCTGCTAGCAGCTGGAAATAGGAGGCAAATCCTTCGTCGAGAAACCTTGACGGTACTTCTTCTCCCGAAGGAACGTTCCACAGATGTGCTAGCTCGTGGTAGACTCCGCCTACTTCACTTAGATCCGTGAAAGATTCTCTAGCGACCAGCATTCCACACACATCTGCTTGTCCACCGTAGCCTTCTGGAAGCTCTATTACTGTATATCCACACCACTGAGGTGGAGGACCGAAGTTTGTTTCATAGAACTGTAGACACCTCTCTACTTCTCTGAGTATTCTTTTCGCGTGCTCAAAGTCTTCTTCTAGTGCAAATATAGTAATATCCCTTTCTCTAGAAGTCTCTACCTTAAACCTAGAGACAGCGATATCTATTCTCCAGCTAGGTTTCTTGCTCATATATCTGTAGAGAACTCTATTGTCTTCCTCTAATACGCCTACTAGTTTCCCCACATTAGCGACGATAAGTCCTCTAGAGACGCTTATCTCTAGATTATAGCTGAAGCGCTGAGATGGAATTGTAGATATTTGTTTTCGTAGCTCTAGCTCCCCTAAGATAGGGTAAGAGTACGAGTCTAGCCTAATGATCGTATAGTCGCTACCTATATTGTCTTTTACATACCGGAAGACATTATTGTAGCTCTCAATAGTACCCTGGTAGAGTATAGTAATCTGAGTACTAGAGCCTGGGGCTAAAGGAGATTTTAGTCTTGCTTTAATATAGTTGACTTCAATTCCCCTGATATCTGTGAAGTAGCGTAAGCTCTGAACGAAGCTTAAAGGGTTGTTGTCTACCTTTATACTAGTTACCTTTAAGCCCTTGTTTAGTAGAAAGTTTATGTAGTTAACTGGCTCCGTACCCCTGTTTTCTAGTTTAATTGTGCACTTAGCTTTCATAACTTTCCCGGCAGTGAATATATCTGCGTGTAAGTCGTAGTGAAGAGGGTTGAGCAAGAGACCACCTGTCTTAACTAGTGATTAGACTAATATTAGATTGACTATACTGGCTGAGACTGAATGTAGCTAAAGTATTAATTGGTCTACTGTAAATACTGTAGTGAAATAATGAGTATACTAGTCTTCGACTGTGACCTCACGTTGTTCTACTTCTACAGGGGTGTAGATGATTCTCTTGTCTTAGGTTATGCTCTTAGAAAGTTTACTGAAGAGTATTTCTCTGCTTTTAGTTAGGTAGCTTAATGCTTGTACGAGTTCTCTTGAGACCCTTTTCTTTAAGGTGTCTGTAGGCTTCTTTTAAAAGAATATAGTCTTTGTTTTGAAAAAGGACTATTCCTTCTTCAAGAGCATCAATTATTGTCGAGTTACCTCTTTTCAACAGCTTTAGTGCTTCCTCAAGAGTATATGGGTGGGGTTCTATAGGTAGCTTAATGTCTTTAAGTAGCTTTAGTATGTTACATATTCGATCTAAGTATTTTTCCGAGAAGTCAGCTATTATCAGTAAATCGTAGTCGCTCCAGGGACCTCAGTCTCCTCTTGCTCTAGACCCAAATAGTACTACGGCATGTAGTCTATACCCTTTCTGTAGTCTTTTCACTACTTCTTTAAGCTCATTCAATGGTCTCAACGCTCAACAGACTCTAGTATTCTTTCAGCTGCTTTAAGAGCTCTCTCAGAGACGCTACTATCGTAGGCTTCGTGAGGAGTTCCAGCGGGGTGTGCATTAGGGTACCTTGAAGGAATATAGTGTCTATCGAGTTCCCTAGCCATATCCATTAATTCTTCATTTACAGGCTTTCCTAATGCTTTAAAGTATCTCTCTAAAAGTATTCTAATACTATGTTCCCATGGTGCTTCATTTATATAGTAGAGTAGAGCTTTAGTAGCTTTTCCGCTGCTTGATGCGAGTAAAATACAGATGCATTATATCTCCTATTTTCATGTAGTATTCTAGCAGTATCTAAGTCCCATTTCGCTTCAGAGAGCTATCGCTCATATTCTCTTCGCATACTTCTTAACAACTACATAGTGGCTCAGCTATATAAGTGAATTCTATTTAGTTAAGCAGTACTCCTTATCACTTATATAAAGGGTAGAAAGTCCACTAATAGTTATTAAAACGAAATTTTTTGCTGAGATATGCCGCATACTCATTTATATTTAGCAGCGGACAGCCTTTTGGTGTAATAAGTGGAGTCCTTAGAAGATAGTTCTTTTAGTAGAGTACTATACAGAATTTTCTTTAAAGTGGTCTTCTATGAAGGAGCTACGATTTGATTTGAGTCAAGCGAAGACTATTAGGAGGATAAGGCAGCAGACTGATAGCTGGTCTCCATTAGCTGAGGGACAGATAATTGCTCAGAAATATCTAAAACCTATTGTCTGTCACGCTGGCTATGATGTAAATGGAGTTAAGCAGGCTGTAGTATGGGCTAATAGCGGTGAGCTTACAGGCTACTTTGAGATAATAGATGTATCTACTAATAAGCAGCCTCCGGGAAAACCTTCAGTAGTCTACAGGGGGAAGTTGAAGAAGTGGGGTCGCCATATTTGGGGTGGAAATAACTATATTGCTGACTTCAGTGACTTCAAGAAGGAAGGAGTCTACTGGATAAAACTCTCAGTAAAGGAGACTAAAGAAACCTCAGAGTCCTATATCTTTGAAATAAGGAGAAACTTCTACTTAGACTTAGCTAAAAAGGCTGCCAAGTGGTTTTACTATCAGCGTTGTGGAGTAGAGGTACCGGGATGGCATAAAGCCTGCCATACACAAGACGCTGTAATACTCGAAGATGGGACAAAAATAGATGCTACTGGAGGCTGGCACGACGCGGGAGACTACGGTAAGTGGATAGGTAGTGGGTCTCATGGAGTATGGGCGCTAGCTACGCTAGCCGAGCTTCTCTTAGAAGAAGGTTTAGAGAAAGACGCGCGCGCAGTACTAGATGAAGCCACCTGGGAGGGAAAATATTTCTGCAAAATATACTACGGGAAGCTTAAGACGTTTCTACAGGTCTTTACTTCTGCTAAAAACTTTCAGCTATCAGACGAGTATCCGCCCTTAGAGAATGTCTGTATATGGCTTGGAGCACCGGAAAAAGAGCCTCCACGAGTAGTTACACTTAAGCAGGCTCTTGAGTACTATCCTCAAACACTCTACTTGAGATCCCACGTATCCGCCTCTCTAGCGAAACTCGGGAGACTAGTCTCTCGCTACGATAAAGAGTTTTCAGAGAAGTGTACTAGTATAGCAAAAGAGGTTTTCGAATACGTTACTCAGAGTGAGCCTACTGACAGGGACAAGAGGAGCTACCTACTTTTCGTCTCTAGAACAACATTACTAGGCTTAGAGCTCTACAGAATCACGGGAAGCGAAAAGTACTTAAGAAAAGCCGAGGAGCTAGTACAGGAAATACTATCTCTTCAAGACAGAGAAGGTTTCTTCTATATGAATAGAGAAAAGAAAGTAAAGTACTATTTCTGTGAACACCATCTCGTAGCCTTATACGAGTATCTTAAGTCGAGGCCTCGAGGAGACTTAGTGGTAGACATAGAGGAGGCTTTTAGAAAGTGGGCTAATTACATAAAGCCGTTATCAAAGCTATCGAGTTTTAGTCAAGTAGGCTACATCGATGAAAAAGGTGATGTGAGAAACCTATTCCCCAGAAAATCTTCAAATAGATTCTTAGCCGCGTATGCCTGGGGACTTGCTACAGCAGCAATACTCTTCGAGAATAGAGAGTATCTTGAGATAGCAGAACATCAAATACAGTGGATTCTAGGATTAAATCCCTGCGATGTATCAATGATGGCAGGAGTAGGCGCTGGGCCTGGCTGCTACCACCACAGGTACTGTTTCATAGAAGGGCATGAAGACGGAGTAGTGCCGGGAGGAGTCTTATGTGGAATAGTAGGTGGAGACGGTGGAGTATTTGATATAGGTGACTTCAGGACAGGGAACTTTGTCGTATCAGATAGGCTTCCTGTAGACTACCCTATAATAGACACTGATGCCAGAGGGTGGACATATGCCTACATGACTAACGAGTACTGGGTACTGAATAATGCTTGGTTCATAATGGGTGCAACTCAAGTACATAGAGCTTTAAGAAAACTCAATATCTAAGTCCACTTTTAGGACGTTATTTACACATACTTAAGTGAGTTCAGTATTTCTGAGTGAACCCAATACTTCTAAGCCACACGGCTTTCTGAGCTTCTTTCTCAGTACATCCTATACAGGAATCACAGTTACCCTAACTATAGTTATCTTAGCAGATATTATTTAAAGCTCCTAGAGCGATTCTACGAGCAGGTATAACTAGCGAATGTTCTTCAACACAATATACTATGTAATAGAGAAATCTACAGCAAACTACTTGAAGAAAGTCCAGGCAATGCGAAGAGTAGCTAGAGTAAAGGTAGCTACCCAGAGAATAGTCCCTACAACAGTACATATAGTAGTCCGTCTGCTAAGCCTAACAGGAGTCACTATCCTAAACCTGCTGTCTATCCTAGTCTCTAATTCATCTAGTTCTCTTGCCAACTTCTTAAAATAACTATAGAAGTAGTATACAGTAGCTGGAGGAAGAGGAGAGAAGCCAGGCTTAAGCATAGGAAATAGCGGCAGGAGAGCTACTATAAGTAAACCTAAAGCTACTTTATTAGTATAGGGAGCTGTAAAGAAAATAATGAGAGCTACCGTTAAGGCGAGGCTACTTGAGGCTAAGAGTCTTAAAGAAAAGTTCTTAATCTTATCAACTAAATCATAGTACTCTATGAAAAACTCGTAATAAACATCCAGTAAACTTTCGCTAACTAAACTCTTTCTATATTTACTGAGCTCACTAGTAAGCCCGGTTAAAGTATAAGGCACTTCTACACAGCACTCATTTAAAGAAGAAGCGTATACTGTGATACGTGAAAACTCTCTTAATCTATAGGGAACTGATGGAGAGAGCCTATAGAAAACTAGCTTAAGTCCTTCTCTTGAGAAAAACTGCTTAACCTTAAACTTGATCTCTAGCTTCCTAAGAAACTCTTCTATGATTTCAGTAGCTCTAGGAGCCGATATATCTAGTTTAGCTTTCCAGTAAGCCTGACTTAACATATAAGTAAATGTGAGAAAAACGATATAATACTTCTCTAAGCTTAGCAACTTACCCTAAAATATTTCTCTGAGAAACCTTCTATACTACTATGTTAAAGGAGGAAGCTAGGAAAATATCGCTTGCTCTAGGAGGAGCCTTACTAGTAGCACTAGGATTCGCTGGACTACTAGAAACTATAGTCAAGGCAGCCTTATGGAGTATCACTGGAGCTCTTATATGGAGCTATGTAGAAAGCTTACTCCAGGAACTCACACCACTAGTAGGAGTGGCTGGTGTCCTCGGACTAATACTGTTTATCTTATCTATATCAGCAGACCTAGCAGTCATTGGAATAGGATACGAGATCTATAGAATGAGTGAAGGAAAGAAAATAATAAATTTAAGTAAGGTAGATAAGCTTATTAAAATACTCGCAGTAGTTTTATTCTTTTCAGTAATAAGTGAAAGTATAATATCGTCGTTAGCCAGCCTACTAGCCCTAATAGGGCTCTATTTAACTAAAGAGTCTTATAAAGCTAGAACCACTAGTACATAAGGTTTATATGTATAAGAGTTTCCCCTAATCTGTGAGTAAATCCTATACGCAGGTAAGTCTCATTAAGCTCGTAGACTATTTAAAGGGCTTTCTACTACTATCACTAATCCTACTACCACTATGTCTGCCCTCATATTTTTCAATAAGCTGGACAGGAACTGTAGTAGGATACATTGTCGATGAGGAAAATAGTCCAGTAACAGGCGTCCGCATTGAAGTCTGGTCAGGAGGCCTGCTGATAACTACTTCAGAGACTGACTCTAATGGATATTTCTCAATAGACTTAGATCCTGGAACATATACTTTAAAGTTTGTAAAGAAGGGTCTCGAAGCATACAGTGTCTCTGTCAAGGTGTCTCCAAGGGAAGTACACAACCTAGGTACCATTACTCTCAAGTACGCTGTACAGCTTACTACAGTTTATAAGCACATCAAAGTGCTTCCAGGAAGTCTTCTTAAAATACCTCTTCAGCTCAAAAATACTGGAGAAGAAGTCGAGGAAGCAACTATTCTAGTAAACTGTCCTGAAGGATGGTCCTACAGCATAGTCTACGGAGATGTAGAAGTAAAGACAATCACACTAGAGCCTGGAGCAAAAACTACGCTAAACCTTTGCCTTGAAGTAGGACTTACTACAGGGGTCTATACAGTTGAGATAACTATTGTTGAGTCTAGTGGATATAATTATTCACGTGAACTATCTGTAGAAGTTACATTAAAAGATGTTAAAGTAATAGAAGCATTAGAAGTATTTAAAGAAGTTAGGCCCGGCTCCCTAGCATCGTTTATATTTAAATTATCTAATCCGTTTTCAATCGATATTCTCTATAGCCTCAAAATATCTAAGAAAGCCTACTGGACTACTCTACTAAAATACGAGAATACTGAAGTATCACAAGTATTCCTTAAGCCAGGAGCTACTGCGAACCTTAAACTAGAAGTATATGTCCCGTACTCTGCTCAGGAGGGAGAGTACTCTTTCACAGTAATAACATACAGCACCATCGTGAATCAAAGTGCAGAAGTAGTTCTTAGAGTAAAAAGAGGCATACCTATACTCTTCCTTGAAACTAGTACTCCGAGTCTAGACGTAGCTTCCGGTGAAACAGCAGTATACGCTATAAGAGTATCTAATAGAGGTACTAGAGACACTGAAGTAGGCTTTAAGCTATCAGGGCTACCCGAGGAATTCAAGTGGTTCATTAAAGACACTCAGGGAAACACTATTTCAAAGATATTCCTTAAAGCAGGAGAAACGACTACAGTAAAGCTCTTGGTAAAGCCTCCAGTAGGATATGAGCCACAGTACTTGTCCTTCACACTAGAAGTTCTAGCCGAAAACACTACAGCCTCGCTTCAGCTCGGAGTAAATGTTCTAGGAAAATACGAGATAGACTATGCTACAGAAAACTTCTATGTAGAAGGCTTCATCGGTGACACACTAGTATTTGGACTAGAAGTAGTCAACAGTGGGCACAATGACCTAACAGATATTAAAGTAGTCTTAACAAAAATACCCACAGACTTTAATGTAACAGTAGAGCCTGAGTCTATTGCAGTACTTAAGCCCGGAGAAAAAGCTGTCTTCACGGTAACAGTAGAGACTCCCTCAGACGCGAATGCAGGAGACTACTACATATTCCTAAAGGCAGTCTCAGACGAAGACGAAGCCCCCCTAGTAAGCCTCCACATATACCTTAGACAAAAAATAGAGACTACGCTAATAGCGGCTCTAGCTGCCGTAGCAGTCGTAGTAATCCTAGTGATTGTTTACAAGAAGTACGGAAGGAGGTGAGCACGTGGAGTTAGTAGTAGAGACTAAAAACTTGACTAAAGTATATGAAGGAAAAGTAGTAGCAGTAGATAATGTTGACTTAAAGGTACCTAAGGGAGTTATAGCCGGGCTTATTGGACACAATGGAGCAGGTAAAACAACTTTGATCTCAATGCTAGTTGGGCTGACTCTACCTACTAAAGGCTCAGGCAAAGTACTTGGCTACGATATTATTAAAGAGAGCTTAAAAATAAGGAGGAAAGTCGGACTACTACCCGAGGGATTCGGGTTTTACGACCATATGACTGCCCACCAAAACTTACTCTACTTAGCTGAGCTAAATGGAATAAAGAGAGAGGAGGCTGAGAGGA
>QMSB01000086.1 GCA_003650815.1 Thermoprotei archaeon
ATGAGATTACTATTTGCTGCTTCAGCGCTATTAAATATAATAAAATTAAAGGGACCAAATGCATTAAAATATATTAAAGGAAAATGTACTTTATCTTTAACACCATATGAGATAGGTAACGGTTTATGGAAAGAGGCAACACTACTAAAAACAATAAGCATAGATAAAGCATTACAACTACTTGACTGTATTGAAAAAGCTTATAGAGTCTTAGATATTATAGAGCCTGAAAGCCGAGTTAATGTCTTAAGGTTAGCGCATGAGCTTAAGATAACTTACTATGATTCATCGTACATAGTGGCAGCTGCTGAAAATAATTTAGTGTTTGTTACTGATGATGACAAATTGCTAAAAAAGATAATAGATCAGAGAAAATGTATAGAGGAAATATTAGGTAAAAACATTAGATTTATGAAAACAGAAGACTTACTTAAAGTTTATAATGAATAAATAGAGTTAATTAACTACTGTAGCCTAGTTCTGAGAAGACTATGTTAGCTACTTCATAGAGTCTTTTAGCTAACTTTTTTACATCATTAACAGCTTTTTTGTTATGAACTATTTCTCCTTTCTCAAAAGCTGTAGCTGGTACTCCTCGGTGACATAGAATCATCTCGTGTTTGAGCATAAATGAGTGTATTGCAGTGAGAGCTGATTCAAGACCATAGCCTCTGCCTACTACTATGCCTCCTCCTACTTTATCCTTAAGCCTGCCTCGGAGACACCATGTCCTATCAATAAACACTTTGACGTAGCTACTGACATTATTGAAGTAGACTGGACTAGCTACGATCACTATTTGTGATGAAAGGAGCCACGGCACAATAGTGTTAGACATATCGTCGTCAATACAGCATTGTCCGTGGTCTACGCAGTAGCGGCAACTAGTACAGGGCTTAATATCGTATTCTGCTAAAAACACTTCCTTTGTCTCTACGCCCCACTGTTCTAGTTCTTTGAGAGCCAGTCTTAGGAGATACTCAGTGTTTCCTCCGCGTCTAGGGCTTCCACAAATACCTAGTGCCTTCACAGACTAGTATGTTTTAAAGAAAAAGATATATTTTGTGCTATAGAACAAAAACTATGCCTAGAGTAGCTGTACCTTCAAAAGATAGTTCTGGTCTTGAGAGTACTATTGAAGAACACTTCGGTAGAGCAAAATACTTCACTTTAATTGAAATAGAAGACAATAGGATCTCCAGTGTAGAAGTTGTTGAAAATCCCCTTAAAGAACATTTTCCAGGAGAACTCCCGAGGTTTCTGAAAAAGCTAGGAGTAGAAGTAGTTGTTGTCGAGAGAATAGGTCCCCGGGCGAAAAGCTTCTTTGAGTCCCTCAATATTAAAGTTCTCGAAGGACATAGAGGTAGGGTCAAAGAGATAATAGAGAAACTACTGGAGTCAGGGATTCTTATTTAATTAAAGTAAGAACTACTATCATGTGCTTAAAATAAGTAAAATAGCTGTTTTTCTAATTATATTAAATAAAGCTTATTAGTTTACTTGATAACATAAGATATATTACTTGCTATAGATTAGTCAAGCTAAACAATATACTGAAGGAAATCGAGAGTAAGAATGTTGGTGAATTGATTTACATTTTATAACCCTAGAGAAGGGCTTTACTCAGTAGAACTTCCCTTAAGGAATCTTACAGAAGAGTGTTTTGAAGAGGACTTCGGAAACTAAATAATAACAGTGTCGGAGGATTAATGAAATAGAGGAAAGCGACACGATTTCCTCAAGCTAGTCTTCACAGACAATGTCTTAGAGAAGCATGTTGAGCTCAAAAGAAGAGTGGAAGACAGTAAATATGTATACTCTGCCGATAGAGTACCACTCATACTTTAATATCTAATCATATACTTTAGTATCTTCTTCAGAATACACTTTTGTTTCCTCCTTTTCTTCAGTTTCTACAAGCGATACATTTACTTTAGGTTCTTTGAAAACATATTTACAGTCAAGACAAATATATTTTGAGAAAGCTCCTCTGCTTACTTTAAATAACCACCCCGCTATATGAAACACGTATACTACTACAGCTATGTAAAGAGCTACTTTAGCTAACTTAAGTGCATTCACTAGAAAGTCTTCTTTAAGTAGGCTTGAGAGAGAAGACACCATATAGCCAGCTACTATTAGCATTATAAATGAGAAAGCTTTTCTGAGGACTTCTGTAACTAAATCGATGTTTGCAGCACTTAATCTAGTCGAGCCACAGTTAGGGCAGTGTTTTAAGGGACATACTTTAGCAATACTGGGATACTCTTTACTACAGAGAGGACACTTCTTAGGCATCTGCTGAACACTAATCTGAGTAAAGTAATAAGTTTACCGAACACTTAGCTAAGACTAGTAGACTCTCGTATCATCCTCTTCTGAAGAATATATCTTAGTGTCTTCCTCTTCAACTACTAGTGGAACATTTCTCACAGGCCTCATAAACACGTATCCACAGTTTAAGCACCTATACCTCTTAAGTACATGTGACCTAAATACTTGAGAAAATAGAAAAACTATGAACAAAATAAATGCTATAGACATAAAAACAGCAGCTAGTCCTTCGAGAAACAGTTGTCCAAAAAATCTATAGAAGTACTTGAACGTAAATAGAGTACTTATAGCTGATGAAAACATGTAGATAATGAAGAGAAGGAAGAATAGTCTTGTAAAACTTCTAAAGAAACCATATCGTGGAAAACTACCTACTACTCTAATCCTAGTAGACCCGCAGCTAGGGCAGTGGCTTAGAGAACACACCTTAACGTAACTAGGGTATCTTCGACCACAGAAGGGGCACTTCTTTAAACTCACTCGAATATAATCCCTACTAAGCTAGTAAAGATTTCGCTGTATTTTACGACTCACTTATTTTAAACACTTTAATTGGTCTCAAATACCCGTTTTCAACTTTCTTCCAGTAAGCTCCTCCAGGCTTAACATACTCGGGTGTCTCTTCAAGTATTTTCGAAGGATCTATATTAGTTAAGTAGAATCTTTGCGCATAGCCTCCTTTAGCAACATAGACCGCTATCCTATATGTTCCATTAGCGAACGCTGTTATTCTCACGACGTGGTCTTTCCAGTCGTCTATCGCGGCTGGTGGGTGAGCTGGATTAAATAAATCTTCCCAGAAAACAAGAAAATCTGCCTCTATTTCACCTTCAAGAGCCTCTATGTAGAAACGGTGAGTTCCCTCAGGATCAGTCCACTTAAAGACCCAGTCTTCTGACCCTAAGGTAGGGTTAAGTATTACTACTACTGGGCTATCTACGGGTCTCTCACTCCAGGGAACCCATTTAGTCGATATAG
The DNA here is from genome assembly GCA_003650815.1 of Thermoprotei archaeon. GTDB lineage: Archaea > Thermoproteota > Thermoprotei > Thermofilales > B15-G2 > B15-G2. The sequence continues at coordinate 3,313 of QMSB01000086.1, forward strand.
TGTAGGAGTCTACTAGAAGTACTGGAGCTGTACCTTTGTAGATAAACTGGGGACTTCCAGTATAGTTATCATACATAACGTAGTTACCACTAGTATAGTCTAAGTAAACCCAGTGAAAATTTCCTCCAGGATTGTTTCCATTAGTATCAGCTAGGAAAACCACTTTCTTGAGACTAGTAAAGCTTCTAACTAAAGCACTTCCTGGAACAGTACAGCCTGACTCACAGCTCCCCGAAGCTAACTTAATGTAGTATTTTTCTTCGGGATTCACTTTATCTTTAAGTTCTCCTAAGAGAACTCCCTGCACTACTACTCTCTTAAGTTCTCTAGGCTTTAAGTTAAGAGAGATCTGCTTAAAATAGACAATATTCCCCTTTAAGTCTACTATATAGAATGCAGTAAGCCTTGTTTCACTATCACCAACATTTCTTACATAAATCACTATACTACCTCCACTCCCAGCTCTAGCTCCCTCAACCTTAATCTTACTAAAACTAGTCTCCCCCTCTCTCTGAAAACTAGGGACACGGTAAAGTACCCACATGTATATTACTACTGCAGTAAAAATAGTTACTAGTATTAAGATTACTGCAGCGAGAATAGAATACCCCCCGTCCCCCATGGTCTCAGTTACCTACTAGAACTCACGTATATAAACGTATTCTAAGACTAAGTCACCTAATAGTCTTAATAATATTTAAAATCAGCTTAACTCTATTATGAGATATGTCATATTATTAACTGCAAAAATCTACATTACAAATGATAACTATCAACTACTAGAGTAGCATCTCATTTACACGAGATAGTAGCTAGTAGTATTTATTAATATGTTTTTAACTAAATGTAATTAGCTAAGGTTTTCCTGCTTCAACCCATTTGACAGTACTCTTCAAGTATATGAAATAGCCTTCACCTATATTCAACTCGAAATCATTTTCACTGACACCGGGAATATATACTTCAAAGTCCTGTTTCTCATAGTTCCACTTCCACACAGCTGTGAGAGAAGGTCCTATAGCTTTAGCTAAATCAGACGCCCTAACTGCCTTATAGGGTCTCAGCGATAAAGCTATAATGTGGTATCTTGGACCGAGAGTCCTCACTCTCAGAGTTATATTTAGCCACTCGGAGTATACTTGACTACTGTACCCCCTAATGCTTAAAGTATAATAGCCGTCATCAAACTTAGAAGCATTTACTTTAACTGATATTTTCTCTATAGGAGAATCATACGCTCCATCAAGGGCAGGGATTTCTTCTGGCTCACCTGAGTCTATGATATAGTATGCTCCCTCAATTACTCCATCTTGACACTGGAGAGTAGCGTTTACTACAACAGTACCGTTATCGACTTCAATGCCGTCAAGCTCTATGTGTATTCTCTCTGAAGACACTAGAGGCTTTACTTTAAATAAAGTTACTTTAAGAATGTAATCAGTAGGCTTCGCTGAAATCTCTGTCCCGAGCTCTACGCCAGCCAGATACCTACTCCGTATATTAAGCTCAGGGTGCTTGCTATCAATTATTTCAACTAGCTTCTCCATACTATATTTTACGTGGTAGTCTGTTAGATTCCTGTTGGCAGGGAAAAATACTATGAAGTTCCATGTGCCTTTACTGTAGTAGAAGTAGAATGGCTCATCTACCTGTACTCCGTTAAGAACTATAGGTACTACGATTACCTCTGCTCCCTTATCTATCATCCACTCCCCTAGCTCATGGTCATAGTATAGCCAGAACATTACCTCAATGGTTTTCGGGTCTTGAGAGGGATCACAGTTAGTATCATTTTCTGTTAAAAACCAGAAGTCAAAAGCTACATTAATTACACCCTTTTTCTTTTCGAGAGAAGCCTTGACTTCTACTTCAAAGGAAAACGAGTTTGTAGGAAACTTTACTTCCCAGTCATTTGCACAGGGATTCCACCAAGGCTTACACCCTATCCATACCTCAGGGTATCCTATTATAGGCGTAGTAGTATCCTTTCTCTCTACTTCACTAAAGCTAGCTGATATAGTAACTATACTAGTTTCAGTAGAATATGCTACTTCCACAAAGCCGTCTAGACTCTCAGTATTCCATAAACATACATCGATCACATATAAGTCACTACCATTAACAGTAACTACTACTGGATTATGTGTTGAAGGCGGATACTTAGACACATAGTCTCCATTACCTGAAGTAATAGCTAAGCTAACTGAGTAAACTAAAAGAAGCACAAATAGTACTATACGTGAGCACACAATATAAAACCTAGATCAATCTATATATTTGTACTGCTACTACATCAAATATTTCAAGCTCCTTACATCAAGCAGAGTATACTACTGCCTAACACATTAAATCATACTCACTTAGCTTCAAAGCTTAAATACCGTAATAGCTAATATTTCTCTGTGAGTGAAGAAATTAAAGTCTATGAAATATACTTCAGGAAATATAAAAATAAAAATATTGTAATCCCGCTCTTCTCCATAACTGGACTAACTAGCCTTATAGCAGACTACCTCATAGACTCTTTTAAAATGGAGCCTATAGCCTACCTCAATATTAAGGAAATACAGCCTTTAATGTACGTAACTGAAGGGAAAGTACTACACCCATATACACTCTACTTCAGCCCCGAGAACTCTCTAATGGTTTTAAAAACTCCTTTCCCTAAAGAAGACTATGAAAACTACCTCAAGATTTTCCCGAAAATAGTAGACGCCTTACTCGACTGGGGGGAGAGAAATGAAGTAAAGAGGTTTATTGCACTAGACTTTATGCCACTTGAAGAAGGAGAGGAAACTAAAGTTCACTTCATTACTGAAGAACACTTAACTGAAGAAATGACTAGGCTTGGACTAGAGCCCTACAGCGGTGTCTTCTCTAGTGCAGGAACATACTTACTCGACGAGTGTATGAGAAGGAGGATAGATGGAGTTCTCCTAGTAGCTGACTCCTACATATATACCTTACTTAGAATGGTTTTAAGCAAAGAGATCTCGCCTAAAGACCTATATGAGAAAATTAAGGAAGCAAACTATGATCAGGAAGCATTAATTAAAATGGTTAAAGCATTATCTAAGGTAACTCAAGTAGAAATCCCTGTAGATAAGCTACGTAAAGTAGCTAAAGAGCTAGGAAAAATACTAGTAGAGAGCCTGAAGATAGTTCAGAAGAGGCCTCCTGGAATAGTACTGTAGCACTAAGCTCTAAGAACAGTACGGTGCTATAAATTTCTCCTAGACTTACTTGGGAATATTACTATTTATTCTCTTTAAAAAGATAGTAGAAAAATAATATTGATTTAAAATAAACTACAACACTAGTCCTCAACATAATTTCTCTAAATAAACTAGACTAGCTTAGCCTACTCTTACTAAAAAATCCTTATTTTCCACATTCAGCAACATTTATAAAATATAACAGCATATGTGTACTGAGCTGATAAATTATGAGCAAAAAAATCTATTTCCCCTTAATCCTCTTCTTAGTGGCTATCATCTGCTACTCCTATGCCCACCCCCAGTATACTATAAGCGATCCTACAAACGACTTAGTAAACCCCTATACTTTAGAAAAAGCACCTGTATACAAGAGGTACGTAGACATAGTTAAAGTCACAGTAGAGAAGAAGGGAAGCCTACTTGTTTTCAAAATATACTTAAACGGACCAATACCTGAGAAGCCTGAAAACTACTTAAGCTACGTCCTCACACTAGATGCTGACGGAGACCCTGAAAACAACTGTAAAAGCTACCGGACTCCAGGAGATACCATGTATGCAGTTTTCTTTAACGCCTATGAGAAGAAGTGGAAGTTTACTAAAAGTGTGTGGAAATATGGGTGGGTTAACGTAGGTACAGAAGCCTCATACAGCATTAACTACAAGGGGAAAGTAGTTGAAGTAAGAGTACCCTTAAGTGAGCTTGAAGTAAAAGATAAAGTATGTTTTAAAGTCTTTACTGAACACGATGTCACGTACTTCTCAGGAGAAATGCTTATTAAAACTACCATAGGAGACCTTGCTTCACTAACTTGCTACACCTTCCCTAAAGAATATACTGTTACACTAGATATTCCAGAGAAGTCTTGGATAGAAATAAATGGTGTAAAGTATAAGAGAGGAGTAATTAAGCTAACTGAAGGCACGTACTCAGTAACAGTTCCTGAGACCGTAAATATAAAGAAGGAAGTTCGCTTAAGGTTCATAAAGTGGAGTGACGGCTATACAGGAGCTATTAGAACTATTAAAATAGATAAGGATACTGTTCTCAAGCCTATCTATGTTGAACAATACTACTTGAAGATACTTTCAGAGTACGGGAACCCTATTGGTGAAGGCTGGTATACTAAGGGATCCTTAGCTAAAGTAAGTATAACACCTCAAGTAACCTTAAACAAAAATACTAGAGTAGTTTTCTCAGGCTGGACTGGAGACGTAGACTCTAAGAGCCCTACACTAACAATTAAAATGGATTCTCCTAAAACTTTGAAAGCAAACTGGATTAAGCAACATAAAGTATCTTTCACCTACACTGATATCGGCAAGAGAATAGTAGTTAAGCCAGAGTACGTCGTCTTAAAGAAGGAGACTGGAGAAGAACTTAAGATCACAGAGCCCTTCGTCTGGCTTGATGAAGGCAAATACACTATTGTGAAAGTTTCCTGGGAGGGAAGTGACGTTACTCCAGAAGAATATAAATTTGAGGTAAGTGAGCCCGGGAAATATGAAGTCCCCTGTAGTATATATAAGGTTAAAATAGATCTTAAAAACTACTTCAATCAACCCATTAAAGACGCAGTAGTTACAATAAGATTCACTAACGGGACAGAAAAGAAAATAAAGATAAGTGGAGTCCAGGAAATATACTTGCCTAAAGGAGAACACAAAATAGTAGTAGAGTACATGGGCATGAAATACGAGAAAGAAATAAG
>QMSB01000087.1 GCA_003650815.1 Thermoprotei archaeon
GTATATTTAGCTGATCACAATATAAAATAATTTAACTATCTACAAAACAGTGAAAGTATTGTCAGTGATTAGAACAGAGATAAAGCTAGTAGTCTGCCTATAGTCTCTCCAGACACCTAGTTCAATTAGGCTCTCGGCTCTAATTAAAGAAAATCTATGACATTAGGCAGATATGCTTATATATTGTGACGACTTGGAGGTAAGAGAACAGCTATGCGCTTAGTGACGGTGCCTAAAAGAGCTTATATAGCAGCTGTCTCGGCTGAGGGAGAGACAGAGCTAAATGCTTTTGATAATTGCTTAATTAAAGCGGGTCTTCCACAAGTCTCCTTAATTAAGCTCACTAGTATTCTCCCTCCAGACATAGAAATCACAGAAACTCCTCCCGAAGACCTACCTTTAGGAGCTAATGTGCCCGCTATTTACGATTACGTGGTATCTAGTGAGAGCGGAGAAGTTATTTCAGCTGCCATAGCTATTGGATGGACTGATAAAGGACCTACGCTTGTAGCAGAGTACTCGGGTAGAGGATTGAATAAGAGAGTTGCAGAAGAGAGAGCTTTGCTCAGATTGAGAGAAATGGCTAGAGCGAGGAATTCGACTATTCTTAAATATAGCTTGTATTCAGCTGAGCATAGAGTAGAGAAGTGCGGTTGTGTACTCGTAATCGTAGCTGAAATAGAGTAAAATAAGCAACACCTATATCTACTAGCAAAGCACTTTCTTCTTGAAGTGCCAAAAAGAGTAGACCCTGCTCTCTGCGCTCAATGTAAAGGTGTTAGAAGACTATGCGGTTTTCTTAAGTGCCCAATACTTGTTAGACTTGAAGAGGAGCTTAAGATACAGCCTATCGTGAGAAAAACATCACTTTATGCTGCTACTCCTCCTTCCATTCTAGTTACAGAGAGAAATTATCCTTACGTGACTCTTGGACCTAATGTTGCACCTGAAACTGGTAGAGAAGCAAAGAAATACGATGACCCAGAGTCTTGGTGGGGCTCACTTACATTAGAGGAAGTAATAAGACTCAGAGCCAGAACAGTATTTTCCAGTTTTCGAGCACAAGTAACTGAGGCTAGAAAACCTAGTGGCAAACTACTTGAATTAATTAGAGAGCTTGCTTTGTCAGCTGAACCAGTAGACGCAGAATATGTTTTTAAGAAACCTCCACAGCCTCGAGTATCTTTTGACGGAATCGTGGCTCCACTAGGCCCAGTAGCGCCTCTTCAAAGACTGCGCATAGCGAGTAATCCGGTCGTTCCTCGGAGAGTTGATCAGCTGATATACGATGAAGACGCTAAAGCTAGTACAAGTGTTTTAGAGCTCTACTCTAGCGGAGTCTCTGTGTACCACATAGTTAGGCTATTTTCTTTAGGACTCTTAGGAACTATGAGGGAAAGAAGAATAGTTCCTACGCGCTGGAGTATTACAGCCGTAGACAGTATTCTGGGAGACAGGCTCCTGAAAACAGTTAAGACTTTCAAGGAAATCAGCGAGTACAGAATATACAAAACAGAGTATATGGGAAATAGATATTTTATAATAATGGTGCCCGCTCCCTGGTCGTTTGAAATGATCGAGATATGGCTTCCGAGAAGCGTTTGGATTAAGTCAGATAAACCCTTCTTTACAGTAAACTACGAGCTTTACGACGGGAAGTGGAGAAAACCTGGAGTAGATGGAGGCTATCACGCCATAAGGTTTCCTGTAATAGAGTTTTTATATAGAGAAAAACGGCAAGCTACTGTTGTCGCTATTAGGGAGGTCACTAAAGACTACTACGCTCCAGTAGGCTCATGGCAGATCAGAGAAAGCGTGAGAAACGCACTTGAAGGTAAACCGATCATAGTGAACAACATTAGTGAGGCTCTAAGCTTAGCAAGTAAATTTATTGAGACAGACATAAATATGATTTTAGCTAAGTCTTTTATATTGAAAATATTGATGAAACAGAAGAAGATTACAGAATATGTATGAAGTAATTTACTTGATTATAGCTGCGCTAGGAGCTCTTCTGGCTCTGGTAGACTTTATTATTCAGTTTAGCTTATACTCCTTTATACTGTTTTGTATTACCTTTATTTCGTTGATCTTGCTACTATTTTATATTCCTTCAGGAGAAGCTTCTAGAAAAACTATCCATCTTCTATGCTGTTTCACAGCATGCCTCCTATACTACAGTTTTGGACTTAAAGCAGCTCTATTGACCATATCTGCTCTTGTTTTCATGGGAGCATATCTTATTAGCAAAGTAGAGCATATTAAGGACGGTACTCTGAGATATCTGGCTTTAAAGTTCTCTAGAAGAGGAGAAAAACTGGGCTTATGTGCACTAAATCTTGCTACGGGAGTTCTCTTAACGTTCATTGCAGAATCTTTAGTAAGTATTGAGTACTCTGCCCTAAGCATTGTAGTCGCTGGAGTAGGAGATATAGCAGCTTCTCTCGCAGGAAAATATTTTGGTCGACATAAGGTAAGAGAAAAGACTATTGAAGGAGCCCTCGCGGCGTTTATTTCAGCTCTCTTAGTGGCATTTCCTGTGCAGGGTTACCGGAGCCTTCTTCTCGCCTTCGCTGTATCATTGGCAGAGCTGTTTTCTCCGCTCGACGATAATATAATTTTACCTCCATTGGCATATGTAGTCTTAGTATTCTTGAAAAATTATGAACCCCTCCTTTCATCAATCATTTCCACTGGAACTGCCGTTAAGGCTTAGACAGAATTTCTCGAGCTTTCTCCTTGAACTTACTTAAAAGCTCTTCGTCAAGGCCAGAAACTCTAGCTAACTCTGCTACAGGAGCACTCACTACCTGCTTTAAAAGTACTATGCCGCTGTCTCCCAGCTTCTCGTAGACTTCTTTATCGAAGCCTTTAACGTAAGTTATAGGATAGAGCTTCATTTTCTCTATTAGTGTACTTAAGTTCTTCTCTTTAGGGTAGTTCCACCCTAGAAGAATAAGCCCAGCACACTCAGAGTATTTTATAGCGTGAAAAGTAAACTTAGTGTTGCAGACTACAATAGCGCCATCAAATTTTATAGTGGACACTCCCAGCTCATAGCCTTTATTTAGGTCTAAGAGTTTCGCGTAGATGGCTAAGCAGACTTCAAGCCCAGTGCGTGTATGAGAATTAACGTGATGCTTTACTTCAAGCATATACTTTTTACCATTTATTTCAATTATTCCGTCCAGCTCATAATCTAGACATCTTCCCCTCACTATTTGATTCGGCAGAACAGTATACCCCTGCTCTCTAAAGAACAATCTAACATATTGTTCAAAATCAGGCTTCGGTCTCAGTGCACTGAGCGCATCTCTTAGACTTTCTCTATGTCTAAAGGAGGGATGATGATGTTTAGACAGTAGCTCAAAGACTATCTGTAATATTTCTCTCGTGGATATTCCATCATATGATCTTTGCTCCACTTTAGCAGCGATTTCCTCAGCTACTTCTCGAGGAACCCCCATTCTTAAGCAAGTTCTCACAATTTTACTTCTATCGAACTCTTCTCTTCTTCCGTCAGCCTTAACCACGTACATAGCATTAGTATATATCACGAAGTTACTTAAGTAGACTATCATTAATTCACTACATTAAGTACTATTGTCGAACCTTTACAGCTTAAACTAGTTACCTCATGCCTTCATTTAAGTCTAAGCTAGTTACTTTGCCTAACTGCTAATGAGTCTTGAAAGCGCCTTGAAATAAGCTGGCAGCTGTCAAGCGTAATACTTGCCTATACTTAGCTCAGGATCTCTACGCACAGGTCTATCAGCAAGTACTGGTGCATTCACGTATATTACTAGATTTGCTTAAACTAGCATATCGTACAGCCTACCTGTTTCCTTAGAAGGTTTCTCTATAAACACATCAGAATCCCTTAACGCCAGCTTCAGCTTACTCTCTAGCCCTTCTTCTCGCACTTCCCTCACAACATCAGTCAGCTTCTTCTCTAGTGCTACTAGCCGCTTTCAGCATTCCACTTATATTTCAGAGCCACCTCCATCAATGCTCGAGGACTGCCTCCAGTAAGACACCATACCTCTTCTATTTTTCGCGCAGAAAGTGGGTTAAGCTGCTTAGCTAGCTCGGCAAACCCGTCTCTATCTAAATTCCGCAGTAACGAGACGTGAGCATATGTGTGTCTCCACACCCTACTTAAACTTTCTCCTTCGCTTGTAGTAGCTAGTATTAAAATAGACTTGGGACCAGCTTCGTCTACTATCTTCCACTGAAGCTCGTAAAGCCACTTAGTGTATCACTCTATCCTACTTGATTCTAGCACTCTAGTCACATCATCTACTGCTACAACTACGTGCCTATTCCTAATACTGTACTTAAGTGCTATTTTCTCAAGAACCGTTCCGATTCTTTGAGCAAGAAATCTTCCCGGAGACTCTACAGCATCTGCCGCTACCTCCTCTACGAGCTCTAATGCTCCTCTTACAAAGAGACTGAGAAAACAACTTTACTAACTCTTTCCTCCTCCAATGCATCAATGTATACAGTAACACCACTAAACCTTTGAGCAAATTCCCTAAGCAATCTCGTTTTACCGCATCCTTCAGGACTATAAATATACTCGACAACAGGCGAACCTTCCCTAGTCAGCTCTAAGAGAAATTTCAGCTCTTCCGTTCTATCCGCAAACCTAGGCTTTATCACACACATATTCTCCTCCAGCCATATATTTATATTACATCTCAAGTCATACTATTAAACCCAAGTCGAAGTCTACTAAATAGAAGTTATTTAATAAACTTTAGCAGAATCTTCGTGAACACTATAGGTTTATGGAAAAACGCGTCATCAGAGCAGAGAGAAAACACTTAGCAGATTTACTTGAAGAAATTTTGCGTAAAACAGGTGCAGAATACGTAGTTTTAGGCAAAGACCGAGGATGCTGTGGGACGCCTCTACTACTGGTAAGCGATGCACGGAAACTAAGTGAACTAGTCTCGAGAACTTCTGAGAGAATAAACTGAGAGCACACGAATACTTTACTCTGAAGCTAATAAGTATAGCTGAAAAAGCTTACTACGAAGAATCTATCTTCTAATCTTCTACAATAATTCTACGGAGCTTTTACTTATTATCATGAGAAAAATCCGTAATCCTTATAAAAACATAGTAGCTGTACAACTGTAATGTCTTCCAGCGAACTCACTACTGTAAGCAAAGTGCTTAAAGGCGGCTCGTGGCTCTACTTGTCTAGTATTTTCACTAACTTCTTTGGATTTATCTACTGGTTTGCAATATCCGTTATAGGTGGTCCTTCAGTCTTAGGATATACTAGCGCTATAATAGGGCTTGCATCACTCATAAATGGAGTACTAGGCTTAGGCTCTGGAATAGGGTTGCAGAAATTTGTAGGAAATTGCTGGAGCAGAGGAGATAGGAAGGGTTTAGCTACATATTTTTGGTCTACTATCATATTTTCTGCATTAATTTATTCTATAGTAAGCTTAGCTATGATATTGATAGCGCTCTCCGGATTTTCTTACAGTAAATTCTCTCCAGAAGCACTCATAGTGTGTTCTTTACTTGTTGCGCTCGGATTTAACGTAAATTTTACTGCCTTATTTACGGCTGTTTTAAAAACTAATATAGTTGCTTTAGTAACGATAGCCGGAAATATAGCTCGGCTCTGCATAGGTATACCGTTAGTTGCTCTAGGATGGGGCTGGATTGGAGCCAGCTTAGGCTATGTATCGCACTACTTCATAGCAATAGTCTTGTACCTATTTTATAGCAGAAAATATGCTGAGAAAAAACTAGTGTTTTCTACTAGAGCCTTATTTAACGTACTTAAAGCAGGAGTAGTATCGTGGCTTCCTAGGGTAGTGATGATTCTTGGACAGTGGCTAGGTGTACTAGTTGTCTTTGGGAGCGCTAGTGCTGTTGAGACCGGAGCATATTATGTAGCCTTTATGATCAGCTCAGTAGTTGTGGGCTTCGGTACTAGTATTACTACACTTTTACTTCCTGTTTTAAGTGGTTTAGCTGATGGAAGAAAGAGAGTCTGCTGGAATACGCTGAAAATAAGTTATGCTGCTATACTCCCCTTAGTGCTAACTTTGATAATCTACCCATGGCTTCCACTGAAGCTTCTCCGAGAAGAATATATTGCCGCAAGCAATTCTCTCGTGGTTCTCTTAATTTCGTCTCTACTTGTAATCTTTATTACAGCAGTCACTAATCTTCTATACGCGTATAATGGTTATCTCAAAATATTCACTATAGGTGCTGCATCTAATATCCCGAGAATCTTCTCTTACTTTATTTTAGTTCCTCTCTATAAAGGCTATGGTGCTGCTCTATCCTTCCTTATAGGCAGTATAGTAGGTTTCATCTCTTCGGCTGTAGTGTCTAAAAGCATAGATTTTCATCCTTCTTACCGAGTAATATTACTGCTGTCTGCTATACCCGCCGCTTTATCGAGTATTGTGTGGTTCCTCTTTCCTATGCAGTGGATTATAGGTATACCTCTTGTAGTAATACTATCGTATCTAGCCTACATTAAATTAGGCTTAGTTTCTAAGCAGGAAACTGAAGTAATCTTATGTACACTACTGCCTTCGTTCATTTTAAATAAAATTAAAATTACAGCAAGTAGTTCCATTAAGAAACCTTAAGCCTTACTTAAGAAGCTCTTAGTAAAGTATCTGCACAAAGTTTAAACTCTAGGCTAACGTTGAATTAAGGTATGGAGAGCCTGTTTAGTGAAGAAGAGTTGAAGCAAGAGATATGTCGAGTGATGAGTGCTCTGTATAAGAGAGGCCTCGTCTCAGCTTTAGGCGGTAATGTTAGCGCACGTATACCTAATTCTGAAGAGTTTTGGATTACTCCTAGTGGTGTTTTCAAAGGCGAGTTAAATCCAGATGACTTAGTTAAATTAGATTTAGAGTGCAATGTCGTCGACGGGCTTTTGAGGCCTTCAATAGAGGCTCCAGTGCACGCAGCTATTTATAAGGCTAGACCCGATGTAAATGCTATTGTTCACGCACATAACCCGTTTACTTTAGGTTTGGCTTTAGCAGGTCTACCTATTGAGCCTATTACCGTAGAAGAAGTAATGGTTTTGAGGAAAGTAGAAGTAGTGCCTTTTGCCTTCCCTGGGACCGATAAGCTGGCTAAACTGGTAGCTGAGACTGCTGCTAAGGGATATAGGGCACTCATTCTTCAGAACCACGGTATTATAGCTATGGGCTCTAATCTAGTTGAAGCTGAAGCTGTAGCAGAGACGCTAGAGGAAGTAGCTATCGCTCAGTTCGTCTGCTATGCTTTAGGTAAGAAGCCTCCATTAATACCTGAGCGTGAAGTAGAGCTCTACCGTAAGTTGTATAGATTTTAGGTGAGCTACGTGAGTGGGAAGCTTTTAGGATACTGTGGTAGAGTACTCTACATTGATCTATCGAAGGAGAAAACGTGGATTAGAGAGCTTTCTGAAGAAGAAGAATTGATGTTTATAGGTGGCACGGGTCTGGCGGCGAAGATAGTTTGCGAAGAAGTAGATCCTTCAGTAGACCCCTTTAGTTCTGAGAACACTCTTGTCTTCATGACAGGCCCTCTCACGGGAACATATGTTCCCTGCACTGGCAGACTCGCTGTCGCCGCTAAGTCTCCTTTAACACTAGGATGGGGTGAAGCACACTCAAGCGGCTTCTGGGGAATAGAGCTTAAGAAAGCTGGTTTTGACGGAATAGTCATAAAGGGTTCATCAAAAGACCCTGTCTACATCTACGTTAAGGACTCTGAAATCGAGATAAGAGATGCCTCCAAAATATGGGGTAGAGATACTCGTGAAACAGACAAGTTGGTTAAGCAGGATGTCGGTGATAGTAAGATTAAAGTAGCGTGCATAGGGCCTGCTGGAGAAAAACTGGTGCGCTACGCCTGTATTACAGTGGAGCCAGAGCCAGAGGGCCCGCGAGTAGCTGGTAGAACAGGCATGGGTGCTGTAATGGGATCTAAGAATCTGAAAGCAATAGCTGTTAAAGGCTCTGGCTCGATCTCTATGGCTGATCCTAATCGCTTAAGACACCTTATTAGAAGACTGCTTCCCCTGATAATGTCTTTTCCTTCGACGCAGATACAAGCTGCCTACGGTACTGCTGGTGAAGTAGA
>QMSB01000088.1 GCA_003650815.1 Thermoprotei archaeon
AAGCAATCTCACGTACTTCTCGTTATCTGGAAACTTCTTTGTTTCTACAGGAACATACCTCACATTAGCTAGTGTAGCGGCTTTTAGAGCTAATGCTCTTGCAGAAGACCCCGCCACCACTATTTTACTCAAGATCTCACCTTTTTCGCTAAGTCTGATAGTCCTTTCTCTCTTAAAAACTCTACGACTTCAGAAAGTTTCGGAGAACTTCTAGCACCCCTTCTAGAAACCTTTATTCCAGCTACAGCATTGGCAAAAATTAGTCTTTCCCAAGGTTCTAAACCCATTTTAACAGCTGCCATATAGCCCGCGTCAAAAGCGTCTCCTGCTCCCGTAACATCTACTACACGTACATTAAATGCCTCGGCCTCTACTCTCCGGCCACTCAGTATTAGAGCAGACCCTCTAGCTCCTCTCTTTAATATTATCTGGACCCTCGGATTTATTTTAAGTAGATCACTAATTTGTGCTCCCTTCAGCAGGTACTCTAGCTCTAACTCGTTTAGAAACAAGTAGTCTGTGTAAGCTATTATAGAACTAAGCTCTCCTAACCCTCTTCTAGCAATAGTTGATCCAGGGTCATATGACGTCGTGGCCTTGGAGAGAGATTTAGCCATAGAAAAAGCCCTTAAAGCTATCTCTGGCTTACCTCCACTTACATGAACATGCTCTATTTCCCTGAAAACTTCATCGTATAAGTCGTTTGCAGAGAGAAGTTTATTGGCTCCTCTATAGGCTATCATTCTTTTCCCACCCTCAGTTAATATAATGAAAACTCTTCCAGTAGCTACATAGTCTACTACTTTTATATACCTAGTATCGACATGCTCTTTATTAAATTCATTTAACAGAAACTTTCCTTCTAAGTCGTTTCCGATGCAACAGAGTATTCTCGAAGACATTCCTAGCCTAGCTAGAGCTACTGCTACATTTGACGCTGATCCTCCCGGCTCGACGTAGAAGTTTACTGCCTCTACTTCCTCGTCTTCCCTCGGCATTCTTTTAACTACAAAGAAGTAATCTATGTTGGCATTTCCTATACTAAGAAACATAAGCTATTTACGAAGTGAAACTAATTAGTTTGCTGCTTTTAAGCAGCGTGCATAATTCCTTTACGCTATATACTACCGCTGATGCTCCTAAAGACCTTAAGACCTCTTCCCTCTCTAATCCCGTCAGTACTCCGATAACCTTAATTTTCAAGCTCTTTGAGGCTATAATATCTGCTCTGTAGTCCGCCACCACTAATGCTTCACTAGGCTCCAACATAAAATCATTTAGTACTTTTTTAAAGAGTAAAATTTTATTTGTAACATGATCTTTGAAGGGGATCCTCGCAGCCGTATAAGTTGCGTCAACATATTGAATAAGACTAACTTTAGCAAGCTCATACATTACTTCGGCGACCGGTACTCTTCTTCCTGTGACGACAACAATGCTGAGAAACATTCTCTTTAAATATCTCAGACAGTCTTCTGCACCGTCTATTAGTTCAACTTCACCGATTAATTCACTATATTTTTCCAAAAATATTTCCCAGAACTCTCTCCTATACGGTCTCGGAATATAACGATCTAATGTATCACGAGCGTAGTTTACTATAAAATCCTTCCAAGTAATCTCCTTTAAGTTAAAATCTTTTAATGTAATGTTGAATACTCTGTAAAACCTTGAGAGGGTATTCACTAGAGTTTGATCTAGGTCAAAAATGAAGCACTTTATCACAATTTAGTGAGCTATCACTTAAATATGAATTTACCTACCAGTATATAGAGAAAGTGAGTGATGAAATTAAACAGTTGGTTAAAGCAAGGAAGGCTATTGAGAAAAAAATAGAGGAACTAAAAGCTGAATTAGAGACATTTCAGCTGTTACTAAGATTAATCGATCAAGCACTAAGCGAGAAGAGCTTTAAGACGGCAGCTGAGCTTGTTAGAACTGAGGTCTCAGTTGAAGAAAACCCCCTCAAGGAGCTTTACATTAAGAGAGAGGGAAGAGACTTAGGTAAGATAGTGGTGTATAAAGATAGAGTAGAGCTACAGCCTTTCATATCTTTTAAGCCTACCGACAGTCCGTTTAATTCGTTCTTCATTAGACGAATACTTAGAGGTATGCAGAGAGAAGACGAGAGAGCTTTAGATAAAGGTAAGCTTTCAATAGACGATATAATGAGGTATGAGATAGAAGAAAGTGAAGACGGATTTGTGAGGAAAATTATAGTATACAACTACAGAACCGAGTCTAGGCTACGCGAAATAAGAAATACTTTTAGGTGGACTCTCGAAAAACTGGCTAGGGAGCGCTACTAAGTGGAGGTCTTGCGCTGAGATCTATACATCTCTATCAGCTCTTTAACTGTTGTAGCCTGTTCAGGTTTCTTATCAAACCTATACCTTCCAGTGAATCTGGGAAATCTTATAGCTAGTCCAGCTCCACTCTTTATAGCACCGTAGGCACATGTATGAAGCGGGCTTAGCGTTATTTCTGCACCCATTATCTCGAGAACTACTGCTGGCGTAAACCATACGTCAGCTTCTATTTTAGAGTCTACTCTAGGGTGGCGGTGAGGTATCTTATACTGGTCAAGAAGCTCAGGCAACTTTTCTAGATCTTCGTCCGTGAAGCCACTTCCTACTTTACACACTGTTCTAAAGACATCAGCCTCGGGATCGTATGCAGCCATTAAGAGCGCTCCATACGTTCCAGCTCTCTTTCCCCTGCCATAAAACGCTCCGACAACCACTAGATCTACTGTATCTGTCATCTCATAACGATAATCTCTTTTGAACTTTATCCATAGCCAGCCTCGGGCACCCATCTGGTATATAGAATCATCTCTAAGAGACTTACACATTATCCCTTCACAGCCCTCAGATATAGCCTGCTCAAAGAATTCTTCCAATTCACTTACACTTTTTATATGCCTCGATTCCGCTAGCCTTATTTTATCGCTCTCTTCTACTATTTTCTTTAAGTACTCCTTTCTCACAGGATATGGCTTCAAAGTGAGATCCTCGCCGTTTACATAAAGACAGTCGAAGAGAAATAAGGCTATTGGGTATTTCTTCATAGCCTCCTCCACATCATATTTACGTCTTCTGTGCATGAGCTCTTGAAATGGAAGCATTTCTCCTGAATTGGGATCTATGGCGACACATTCTCCTTCAACTATAGCTTCTTCAGCTTTTATGTAAGCCCTTATGAGCTCACACGCGTCGGGGTAGTGGTGTGTGATATTTTCTAGTCTTCTGCTGAAAAGCACTACTTTATCGCCTTTCTTGTGTGCCTGAATTCTCTCTCCATCATATTTGTACTCTGCGATACACTCACCTCCTAGCTTCTCTAGTATTTCCTGGGGATTACTTAATCTTTCTGCTAACATTGGTTGAACAGGGATACCTATAGTGATTTTTATCTTCTTGACTCCCTGAAGACCCCCCGTCGCTAAAACCTTAGCAATGTAACCTAAGTCCGGGTGTACGTTGTAAGCCCTTTCAATGATTTCTCTGTTCACTTTAGATCCTGTGAATGAAATTGCTAAGGCGTCTAATATTGTCATATCCGCTATACCTAACCTAAGCCTGCCAGTGACTGTTCTTAAGAGATATTTCGCCTCTTTAGGAGAAGCATCCCTTAGAAGACTAGCTAGAAGGTTTATTTTAGCATCTTGAGACCCCTCGCCCTTAGCTTTAGCTATTTTATCTAAAGTCAAGTAAACTCTAGTTACAGTAAGTTCCCTCCTGGTCTCAGAAACTCCAAAGTAGTCAAGTATACTTGAAGTCTTTTTTTGTGAAAGTATCTGCTCTGCTGTTAGCCCTATATCACCTGTCTTTTTAAAGACTCTCTCTATCTCCTTTACAGACAAACCTGATACTATTGCTATAGCACGCATAGTCAGCTTTTCCGCTACACCAAGCTCTATCCCCATGAAATCTGGGTAGAGTTTGCCCTGAGTAAGATAGATTACCTTATCTATTACCTCTGGGGGTGTAGATTTAAAAAGCTCCACAAGATAAGCCGTCATAGCAGTACGCTTTGTGGTCTTCTCTATTTTCTCGTAAAAGTCTGCTAAAATAGAGTACTTCATACCCCCTATTTGCTTATTCCTCTTACTGTTATATATTGGTATCTTCTGCTTCACTTGAAATATAAGAAATAATATATCAGAGACTCCCAGAGCTGATATTACGAACTTTACCTCCGTGTTATCACAGTATCTCAACTTTAGTGCCTATGACTTGCCCCGGCAGAGGCTTTCTGAAACGAGCGATAACTTTCCCCTTTTTGCCGTGAGCTCTTATGATTTTACCTATAATTCTTTTATTGCTATTAAGCGTTAAGATTACTTTTCTTCCTATTAAACGACAAGCCTCGTTAAAGCTGTTTACTCCTTTAATTACAAGTATTGCCTGATTAGGATATTGTCTTTTGAGACCTCGTCTTATAGAGATTACTGCCCCTTTCATAGCCTTATTTTTAAACTAGGAGGGACTTTATTAGAGTTTCTGATGATAGAGAGCCTAATAGCTTATGTGAGCCTTAGCACTAGAGTGCTAATGAAATCCGTCATATCCTACCTCTATGCCGTCTAATTCTTAATTTAACTCCATAGTACCGCAGAAGCTCTACTAAATCTATTAGCCGCGGATACTCTCCCTCAACTATTACAGTACCATCTAAGATAAAGAGGGGGAGCTTTCTTGCGTCTATAAAAAGATACCTTATTTTCCCACGCCCTCCATAGACTTCCCTTAAGTATTCCAAATACTCTTTAAAGCTGAGGCAGTGTGTTACGATGATCTTTACTTTCGCTCGTAAGATATGTTTTAGCTTATAGTACTTCGCTATTATCCGCTCATCTACATCAACTGGCAGTATTACTATCAGTTCATGCATCTAAAATCAATGTCTATCACCTATATATCAGCTTTAATGCTGAAGATAAGTAAAGTAAAATATAGGCCTCAATATTATCTCTCCGGCATGAAAGATATAATAGTGTTTGTTGGTCCCGCAGGGAGCGGCAAGTCCACTTTAACAGCTAGTTTTGGTAATTGGTTAGAAAAGGAAACAGTGTTTACTGTTAATTATGTAAACCTAGACCCGGGCTGTGAGTACACTCCATACACTCCTAACTTCGATGTTAGGTGCATGGTTTCAACAAGAGAAATTATGAAAAGGGAGAAACTAGGTCCTAACGGAGCCTACCTCCGGAGCATGGACGAAATTTATAGGAAAAGACACGAAATAGTCTCATCAGTTAATAAGCTCTCTGGAAACTTCATCCTCGTAGATACTCCTGGCCAAATGGAGATCTTCATATTTAAGGAGACTGGTCCCGCGCTAATAGAATTATTCAAAGAAATAGGCAGAGTAGTCGCAGTAGTAGTATTCGACCCTACTTTAGCAAGCGATGCTTCCGGTTATATAGTACTTAACTTGCTAGGCATAGTAGTTCAGCTTAGACTCAAAGTCGAAAGCCTATTCGTGATAAACAAGTCAGACCTCTTAGAGAGAAAAGATTCTATAGAACTAGATGCCTTAGAGGAACTCATTAAAAGAGAACCTCTAGGACTTATGAGCGACTTAGCTCTCTCATGCGTAGATCTCGTGAGAAAGCTAAGTCGTGCATCAAGAATAGTTTTCGTTTCAGCACTTAGGCAGTTCGGTTTAGACCAGCTTTATGACTTACTTCACGAAGTGTGGTGTACCTGCGGAGATTTAACTTGAAGGAAGAAGTTTTCGTTCAATTACTCTCCCTTCAGGCTCTAATTCATAGAAGATCTGCGCTGTAAATCTATAGACCTTTGTATCAGAGTCTAGCCATGAATCAGGAGGTAGACCAGCTTTTGTACAAGCATAGTTTAGAAATGTCTCAACATCCCATTCATGCTCTACGGGAACTTGAGGCAAGAGTAATCCGCGAAATATCCCCTTTTCAACTAACAGACCATCTCTTCCGATTTTTATTACCTTCAGGTATTCAAGAGGATGATTCACTTTAATTAATTCTAAGGGGGAGAGCACACTTACCTCAAACACTACTCGATTGAGTTCTCCGAGGGTAAGTGGAGGAAAGCGTGGATCTTGAGCTGCAGCTATCGCAGCATTTATTGTTGCTTCTGCTAGAGGATATACGGGTTCTGGGTACCCTATACACCCTCTTAGCTTTCTTTGCCATATCCCCTGCTCATCTATTTCTATTTTCTCAATAGTAACGAAGACGCCTCTTTTTTCTTTTAGTTTATCTGAGATATTAGGTGGACACTCTATTATTCTCCCCTTTTCAAGATATTCTCTGACAGCTTTTCTAGATAACCGGACAAGGAACTCGCCTTCCTCTAAAGATAGATCCCCCATACTATTCACCCCTCGATATTTTTTCTCTTACGGTTTTTAAAATCTTATTCATAGAGACATAATGAGATCCTGTCCAGTACACTCCTCCACAGAGATCACAGACCCAAAAGACTTTCTGATGCATTAAGACAGAGGGAGGCAGCCGTTCAATGAATTCACTTTTTTCCTCTACTCTGAGAACAGAATTACATTTAGGACATCTGGTTCTACTTAAGTCGATCTTAAGCTCTAGTCTGGTCTCTACTGCTACTCGATAAAGCTTCTCTTCTATTTTAGTGCCTTTTACATAGACGCACTTTAATCCTCTCTTTAAAGCTTCTTCAAAAAGTCCCTTGTCTTTAGTCAGTATTACTCTTTGCTCTTTTTCAGCAAGCTGAAGTAAAGCTGTATCTTCTATTGTCTGATCATACACTACATCATAGCCCATTACTCTAAGCCATTTAGCTAAGTCTCCTAGCATAGCGTCTGCTGCGAATCTTAGATCCTCTGCAGTAGCTCGTGGCATAAGTCTCTTACCATGTCTGCTACACTAATTACACATACTTCACCTCTATATAGGACTAAGGGTGAAAAGGTTTCTGAAAGCCCTCGTGGCAACTTTTCTGGCTCCAGTCTTTTATATATAAATGAACAAGTATAGCTCAGTATATCCTCAGGGCCATCTGCTATCAAAGCCAAGACATCAAAGCAGTCTACTACCCCCAGTATATTACCCTTTCTATAAACTAAAAAGCATAAGAGCTCTCTCTCTACAGCTCTTCTCAGAACCCCCTTTACTGTAGTATTTACAGCTATGAGCGGTTGTGTGCTTTTAAACGCATTTGAACTTACTAATCTTTTTAAATATTTTGCTGCCTGCTGAACAAAGACAAGGGGACTTGTTGAGGCAATAGGAGCTTCTCCTCTAGACAAAACACATACCTCTGATAAACCCTGATTTTTCCAATACTCTAGTAAGTCTCTAACTTTGCTATTTTCTCTAAGGCAAGGAACTTCTCTTTTACTATAGTCTAGAACTTTTTGCGAAAGAACTTTTGCTGAGTGAATTACGATAATTTTCATAAGCTCATATATGTTTATACTGCCGAGAACCCTTCTTCCTTTTTCATCCGATACTATCATGTGATCTACTCTTTTTCGGGACATTCTTCGCGCCAGCTCTCTAAGCGTCTCGCTATATTTTATGACTGGTGGAGGTTTGAGAGAAACTGTAACCAAACTCTCCTCTAGAAACACAGTAGAATAATTAATTTACAGCTTATATTTCTCTCGCGACTAAGGCTAAATACTTTCGGTGTTCTTTTAGATGCTTATATATATCCTCATGCAAAGTGTAAGTGGGATACATGACAGAGCACGAAATCACCGATATAAGAGGTGTCGGAAAGGCGACCGCCCAGAAGTTAAAGGAGGCAGGCTTTACTACAGTAGAGTCCATAGCTGTTACTCCCGCCAGAGTGCTAGCTGAGGTACTCGGAATAAGCGAGGAGAGAGCCGCGAGAATAGCTCAGGCAGCTAGAGAACTTCTTGGTATTAGGTTTATTACTGCTGAGGAGTATTGGGATAAGAGGCAGAATGTACAGTATATTTCTACTGGCTGTAAAGCATTAGATGATTTGCTTGGAGGCGGGATAGAGACTCAGGCT
>QMSB01000089.1 GCA_003650815.1 Thermoprotei archaeon
ATATAATATATTATACTATGTAGTATAGGCTTGGTCCCGAAGACACCAATTCCCTAATTCTATAAGTTTAATTATAAGTACAGGTTCCTAAAGTATGAGTTCAAGGAAGATTCCAGGAATGCTTTACATCTTTGTGTCATTTACTCCGTGGATCATCTACTGGGTTCTCTGCAGTGCTGGCTATGAGCTAGGTATACTACTTTCTCTACTCTTCTCAGCAGTTTTAGTAGTCTTTCAAGCTCTCAAAAAAGAGTATAGTTTAATGGACGTAGTCTCGCTGACCTACTTTAGCATAGCTGCAATGACTACTTTCATTCAAGGCTCGAGTATATTTGTTGAGAAAGACGGTACACTAGGATACTTCACACTATTCCTCATGGCTGCCTTCTCCCTGGTCATAAGAAAGCCTTTCACTCTTCAAGTCTCTAAAAGAGACTATCCTAAGATCTATTGGAATACTAAGCCTTTTCTGCTAGTCAATACTTTAATTACAGGCGTTTGGGCAACAATATTCTTAGTAAACACAATAGTGTACTTAATTATCGCTAACCCCTTCTCAACTATACTATCTAATATTTTAGTAGTCTCAGGAATAGTCTTCTCAATACTTTTCCCACTTAAGGCTCCCGCCTACTGTGCTTCAAAAGAGTTCAAGAAATATGACTGGAAAGTAGAAACGAAGAAAGGTGTACATAGAGGCGAACAAAACTACGATGTCATAGTTGTAGGCTCAGGTATAGGAGGATTAACTTGTGGAGCACTCTTAGCTAAAGGGGGATTCAGAGTCCTCGTACTAGAGTATCACTATCAGGTAGGAGGCTACTGCTCTTCTTTCATTAGAAAAGGCTTCGTCTTTAATACTGGAGTAGAAGACGTAAGTGGGCTCTGGGAGAAGGGTCCAGTAAACTACTTACTCCAGCAGCTCGGACTACGTAAAGAAGACCTATTCGTCAAAAACACTGTGAGCTACATTTATAGGAATAATAGAGTAGAGGCGTCGAACTTAAGAGAGTTCATCGAAAGGCTTTCACAGATGTTTCCGAGGGAAGAAAACAATATTCGTAGATTCTTCAATGAAGCAAAAGAAGCGTACATAGAGTGCTACAAGGAAGCAGATATTTATGGAGTACCTCTCCCAGCATGGCTCATAGTCAAGGTTTTTGGAGAAAAGAAGCTACTAGAATACCCTAAAGAACACCCACATTTCTACGACTGGATGAATAAAACATATAAGGAAAAGCTAGATGAGTTCTTCACAGACCCAGACTTAAAGACTTTTCTCTGCGGACTACTAGGCTATATTGGAACTAAGCCGGAAGAAACTCTTGCGTCATCAGCACTAACGGCTGCTGTATCATATTATCTTCACGGCGGATACTTCCCTAAAGGTAGTGCACAAAACTACGCTAATACACTGAAAGAAGTTATTGAAGAGCATGGAGGTACTGTTCTAGTAAAACACAAGGTAGACAAGATTATAGTAGAGAACAAGGAAGTGAAGGGAGTAGTTTCACACAATAAAGTCTTCAAAGCTCCTATAGTAGTAGCTAACGCAAACGCCAAAACTGTTTTCCTAGAGCTAATTGAAGAAAAACACTTAGGCAGAAAATATGTAGAGTACATAAAAAGCCTTAAGATGTCTCCATCATGCTTCATGGTGTTCCTAGGCGTAGACATGGATTTATCACAGTACCCTACTCTACTGAAAAACCTTGATGAAGGCTATGAAATAGTAATTAACTCTAATGCAGACTCCAGTCTAGCTCCTCCAGGTAAAGCTAGCTTAACGATAATAACTGGTGCAAACTACTACGATTTTCCGGAGAGAGGAACACCTGAGTACCTAGAGAAAAAGATGAAGACAGCTCAACTCCTCATAAAGAAGGCAGAGAAACTAATACCGGGGCTAAGCAAACACATCGTAGTACTAGACGCCGCAACACCAAAAACATTTGAGCGCTATACCCTAATGCCTGAAGGAGCAATATACTCTTTCGACCAGTCAATAAAAACTAAAAGACCATACTTCAAGTCTCCAGTAAAAGGACTATACTTAGCCAGCGCATCAACATTTCCCGGAGGAGGAATAGAAGCAGTCACAATAGCAGGGATAATATGTGCTCACGACATATGCGACTGGAAACTATAGTACAGAACCAAGAATTATCTCTTTAAACACTAAGTAGAGAACCAATATACTTGCCATTAACCCATACTTTAGCCTCATAGTCTACAGCCCCAAACTTAAGTAAAGCTCTCTTAGACAAATATTCCTCAGGAACACTGAATTTCCTCCTATACCACACTATATCATGAGGCGTAGGATCGTTTATTCCACTAAGCCTACTCTGATAAGGATAAGGAACAACAATTTTCTCGCTGAAATCTCTTCCAAAGAACCATTTCTCAGACTCTCCTAAATCATAGTCATCGAACTCAAATTCCCACACACCATTCAAGTTAATCCAGCTCTTTCTCACAAAATCAGGGCGGGAAACTCCGGCCTAGGAATACTCATAGAGAACTATGCTGCAGAAAACATAAAATACTTCTGCAGCCAAACACTTATCTCACTTAAACAAAAATAGTACTGTGAACCTACTCAAAGAAATATTCGGTGTAGAAAAACCCTTAATAGGCGTAGTACACTTACTCCCACTACCTGGTTCTCCCCGCTGGAACTACAGCATGGAGAAAGTAGTTGAAAGAGCTCTCAGAGACGCTGAAGCCTACGAGAAAGGAGGACTAGACGGAGTAATAATAGAGAACTACGGAGATGCACCCTACTACCCTGACAAAGTAGACCCAGCCACAGTAGCAGCAGTAACCTATGTAGCAGCACATATCGCGAAGAAAATAGACATACCCTTTGGAGTAAACATTTTAAGAAACGATGCTGAAGCAGCACTAGCAGTAGCCTACGTGACAGGAGGACGCTTTATTAGAGTAAATGTACTCACAGAACCCATGGCGACAGACCAAGGAATAATACAGGGAAAAGCCCACACTATACTACGCTACCGAAAACTACTAGGAGCCAGCCAAGTAAAGATCTTCGCAGACATACACGTCAAACACGCATATCCACTGATGAAAAGACCCATAACAGAGTCCGCTAAAGACACTGCATACAGAGGACTAGCAGACGCACTAATAGTAACAGGACGAGAAACAGGCTCACCGCCATCACCAACCAAAGTAGAGAAAGTGAAAAAGGCAGTACCACATACACCAGTCCTAGTTGGAAGCGGAGTAAATGAAAATAACATAACACAATATCTACAAATATGCGACGGAGCAATAATAGGCACAAGCCTAAAAATAGACAATAAAACAGAAAACCCAGTAGACTTCAGGAAAGTCAAAAAACTAGTAAAGAAAGCTAATCAAATAAGATAAAGCTCAGCTAACTCTCAATCTAATAAATACTTTAAGACAAGAAACACTAATAATAAATGAGAGATAAATACTGGTGTAGAATCATGTCACATAGGGAGGAAGTAGAGCTAATAAAAAGAAGGAGTCTAAAAATGCTAGACTATGCGAAAAAGTGTTTATCTTCAGGAGATTATGATCTTGCCTCATTCTTAGCTGAGCAAGCAGCACAACTTTACTTAAAATCAATACTCTTAGAAATAACAGGCGAAATGCCTAGAACACATGTGATAAGACAACTGCTCCACGTACTGAGAGAACTAGCTAAAAATAAGGAGCAAGTAGATGAGTTTACACGTAAAAATAGAAGACTCCTCGTAGGGCTCGAAGAAGCCTACTTAGCTGCAAGATACTTTCACAGAATATATGAGAGAGAAGAGGCAGA
The DNA here is from genome assembly GCA_003650815.1 of Thermoprotei archaeon. Classification (GTDB taxonomy): domain Archaea; phylum Thermoproteota; class Thermoprotei; order Thermofilales; family B15-G2; genus B15-G2. The sequence goes on from QMSB01000089.1 coordinate 3,821, forward strand.
AGAATTAGTAAAATTCGCTGAAGAGGTGATAGAGTTTGCTGAAAATATTGAAGTCGAGGCTTAAGCTAATTAAGCTAGCTACTCAGTGGAAATACTGGTCGAAGAAAATAGCTGAAGCTGCTGAAAACATTCTTGGAGACTGTGAAGTCTACGTATTTGGTAGCATAGTAGAGAACAGAGCAACTGGAGGAAGTGATGTAGATATACTCATAGTATCAGATAAAGTACCTTTAAGAGCTAAAGAAAGATGGAAAATAAAAGCTGAGATAGAAGAGATAGCAGGACTACCTCTTTACCATCCTTATGAAATACACTTAGTCAATAGAAGAGAGGCTAAGTGGTACATGAAGCATATCAAAAAGAAAATTCTAGTAAAACCTAAACCAGATTAAGACTCTTTAACAAATGTACTTAAACTCAAAGTACTACTAAAGTCGGTCCCGTGCTTAATAGGGAATTTCTAGGCAGTATAAATTTAATTACTCTTGCTTTAATTATACTAGGATAGAAGATTATGATAAAAAGTATTCAAATAAGAAACTTCAGAGGTATAAAAAGGTGTCTTATAGGAAATCTTGAACAAGTAAACATTCTTGTAGGGAAAAACGGTGCAGGAAAATCAACAATACTCGAAGCACTTTACTTAGCTTCAGCATGGGTTAAGCCAGTAGACGATCTTCGAGCCGAAAATAAACTAGACTACGTTATCTCAAGGAGAATGAACCGAGGATCATGGGACACTACCCGAAAAATTTTATGGCACAAAATGAACACAACAAAACCCATAGAAATATGTTTATCAATAAATAAAACAACGCTAAAATTCATACTAGCAGATATTCCAAAGAAAACTGTTTGGCTAGAATTACCTTTTGAAACAGATCTACGTTATTACTCGTATGATTCAAGAGAAGCTACAGACAGGCTATTTAGAGTGACTGGAAGATACTCTGACTTAGATAAATTAGTCGTAGAGAAATTTGAGGGTCAAATAAAATTCCTTGAAAAACTAACACTACTAGATCACAATCTATCACAGTACAGTCGAGAGCTAGAAAAGAAAGTCTGGTCTATTCTCTTAGCGAATAGACTAGATAAAGAACTAGTTTCTATGATCAAAGAAGAATACGAGCCACGGGCAGAGGGACTAACATACATGCCTTTAGGAAACGACTATACTCTAGCGCTCCAGTTAACAGACACTACAGTAAGAATAGACGACCTAGGAGACGGAGCTAAAAACGCGGTAATTTATGCAGCAGTACTACTGACTCTTAAAGACACAGCTATACTAATAGAAGAACCTGAAACACACCAGCACCCAGCAGGACTAGCAACAATATTAAACTTCATACTAAAAGCAGCTAAACAAAGAAATCTACAACTAATAATCACAACACACAACATAGAATTAATAAAAATAATACAAAAACTCATAGAAAAACACAATTTATCTCTAAAAATATTTTACCTAGAAAGAACAGAAGAAGGCGTAGTAAATGTAAGAGAGCTAGAAAAGTAGATCTACAAATGTCTGAGAGACTGAGTTACTGTGATAATAAAGCTTAAGAAAATAAGGTATTCTAAGTGTATCTTTAGTAAGTAAAGTAGAAATTCTTGAAGATAGACTTAAATACTTATTACTTAAGAGTAAAATAGAACATATACATAGCCTTTACAAAAACCATACAGCAGGACAGTATTCTACGAAGGAGAAGCTCTACTAATACAGCATTTAGTAAAACAGGACCCTAGCCTACACCACAATATAGAAAAACTATTCTATAAAATAAAAGAAATAACATAAATTCACATCACTCAATCAAACATAACTCAACTCACTTGCCTTCCAGAACCTCTCTCAATTCTCGCTTAAGTACTTCAAGCCTCTCTCTCCTCTCAGGAAGCATATCTAAAAGAAAATTATCAGGATTAGCCTCAACATCACTAATCACCCTCCAAACATCCTCCACAGACACATCACCTCGCTCAACCATCTCAACCAGAGTCCTCACAACCCAGTTCAAAGAAACACTCTTCCCAACACTCCTAACATAGTCCAAAACAATACCCTCAACCCTACGGAAACCAGTCACAAACACCACCTACACTATATACTATACTCACAAATACTAAAACATTCGCTAAACTCTCCAAACAACTATATTCACTACTAAAACAAATATGCAAAGCAGACAACACCTAAACACGCTAATTCACTTCATCTAAATTCTACATTTATTTCAGCAACAATAAAAAGACATCTATAGGCGGTTCAAAACAGCCGAAAAGATTATTTAACCTTGCTGATGCACAGTTGTCGCGTAAAACCCTTATTTTATTTTCTATTCTCTCTCTTTAAGAGTTTGTTTATCACTTAAATTTCTCCTACAGCTTATTTAAACCGGTGACCCGTATGCAAGATCTCAAAAAATTACATGAAATAGGAGAATTTGCCTTAAGACTTAAAGTATACAAAAACACACTGATACTAGGTTTTTCACTCTACTTATTCGGAATGCTTATTGCAGGGTCACTCATAGTGGTTAATAGCCTTATTGACATGAATCTCGTAAACTCTCAAGCTGCCCTCTTCTCAATTCTGCTAGCTATTATAGTGCCTACCGTGCTTTCAGTATATATAATTGTTTACGTCTTCCGCGCAGCACCAGTAGTCAGCGAGAAAAGCGAATACTGGATAGCTAGTTCCTCAATACCTTTTGCAGTAATCTACGCAATATCTTCAATATATTGTCCTGAAATACTTCATGTCGTATGGTACTTAGCTCTCGGACTATCATTACTCATAGCATCTACTCTGCTAGAAACTAAGTGGGCGAAAGAAAATAAAATATGGGCTAAACCCTACATGTTATCAGGACTTCTCATAACTTTCCTGTCTCCAGCAGTTATATACCTTGGACTAAAAGTACAGACAGCTGACCCAGCGTACTTAGCTACAGGACTCACACTCATAGCTTTCTGTATTTCAGGAACATACTCCATAGTTAAAGCCGAAAGGGGGTTAATTTTTGAAAGAGGAGCTAAGAAACCTAGCTAAAGAACTAGACGACGTAGTTCTACATCCAAAGAGATTCATTATACTTACTTTACTCTATCTTTCAGGTCCGCTCACTGAAGGAGAACTAAAAAGCGCGGTCAATGTTTCGTGGGGAGCACTTACAACACATCTCCGGAGACTTGAAGAACATGGACTCATTAAGCGAAGGAAATGGCTCACAAAATCACTTAAACTAAGAGTATTCGTGTATCTTACAGAAAAAGGTATTCAACAGTACATTAAAGCTATTAAATCTTTGGAAAAAATACTTAAATGTATTCAAAACTCTCATCAAAAATAGAGAACTCTATTATTATCTTCAAGAATAAATAATAGTCTTTCTGTAGTATTTCAAATATCCAACTATTTACTACTGAAATCAAACATACTTAACTCCCATTAATAGTTCCTCACTTATACAACCTACAGCACACGATCAATATCTTTAAATACAGAAACAATCCTCACCAAAACTACATAGCAGCAATTCCTCTTACAGCAAATGAAGTAGACAACTAAAGAATAGGAAATCATTTATTATTCAAGTACTCGAGTAAACTATATTCAAGGTAGAAGACTACATTGAAGGAAAACTTCCCTTAATATGCATGGCTCACAAAGGTTTCCTGAAAATACTTCACTAACTTTTCAGGAAGCTATTGAAGTAAGAGCAGAAGTAATAGAGTCTGACATAAGATCGACCAAAAAAGAGAACTAGTAGTAATCCACGACTCAACAATCGACAGAGTGTTCAGCAACACAGACAGAGTAGTCAAGTTCATAAAGAATACGATATCATAGAAAAAGCATTTATAGTAATAGAAGACTCCAATAAATCCTAAGACTACGCAGATAACACCTAAACACACTAATCTACTTTATCTAAATTCCACAAATTCGTCGGTCAATAAAAGCTCATCTAACTCAGCTCAATAAATAAAATTGCTTGAAGA
>QMSB01000090.1 GCA_003650815.1 Thermoprotei archaeon
AAAAAGAGTTTTAAAGAATAGTTTCCTAAAACCTAGTGATGATAGAAGTAGAGTCTACCATAACTATCATAGAGCAGTATATGCAAATGATGCTCTACTTAGTAGTTATAGGACTCATTCTATCAATACTATATGCTATAGCAGATATTTTGACCAGAGACAGAGTACTGAAAACAATTGTAGGTAAAAAAGCATTTGTTTTCCTAGGAAATGAAGCATACTACGGCAAAATAGTGGCACCGCCTAGAAGCGGAGGAAGCTTTGAGGTGTATTTTCCAAGCAACAGGATAGAAAACCCCGTATCGCTTCTAGCATTTCTCATAGAAAACTATAGAGAAACTAAGGACAAAAAGTTCTTAGAAGAAGCCAAAGAGCTTCTCGAAGAATTCAAGAAGCTTAAATTGATTCCCGAAGACTTTACTCTAGATCAAGTGAAGTGGAATCCGTGGGCTCCTCCCTCTCTAATATCTAAGAAAATATTCCCCTCTGACATAAAGAATCTTTACGCTATAATAGTATTTAAGAAGCTTCTCTCGCCTCGAGAGCTTAGAGAAAAGTGGAAAGAGCTGAGAAGTATGTATCATCCCCCTCTCATAAAGCGGCTGGGACGCAAAATCCACAACTCATTGACTTTCGTCAAAGATAAGCTCACAGCTACTCTGGGCGGAAGTCTATCTGTAGTAGCGGCATTTTCTCCTGAAATAAAGAAGACATTAGAGGATATAACAAAATCCACCATAGCTTCAGTAAGCTATAATCCATTGCTCGAAAATAGTATCGGTAGGCTGCTCACTGTAGAGGTTACTGATATAGATGGCGAGAAAAAGCTCTATCAAGGAATACTGAGGGAGTATTCGGGCAACTATATCGCAGTATATGATGTCGACTACAGAGTTCAAGTAGTTGCTCTATACAAAGGCTCTAAAATTGTAGAGGGATATCCTAAAGTAGCCTTAAATATAAAGGGCTGGAGATTCAACTTCCAGCCGCACATAGACGTAAAAGTAGAGGTACTGGGAGAGCAGGAGGGAAAGATAAAAACAAAAATAACGTTAAAAAATATTCACGAAGAGTTTATTAAAATAGAAAAGATAACAGTTGACGGTACAGAAGTAAACATAGGTAAAGTACTAGAGCCGGAACAGTCAATATCTGTAGAAGCACTGGCCAACTTACCAGAACCTTCTATTAAAATAGACTACGAGATATGTCTTGAAGCAGACATAGTATGGCCAATATCAAAAGTGAAAATTCTAGGACTGGGAGACTATCCTCCCCATCTTCTTCAAGACATAATTAAAATAGCTAAGATCTAGTTGCTCTAAGTATCTAAGTAAAATTAAGTCCCATAGCTTCTTTAACTATATGCCAGAAAGTTATATTTTTAGAAAATCCAAAGGATTAGCGTGAAAGTATATATTACTACTGATTTAGAGGGCGTGGCGGGAGTAGTCTTAGAAGAACAAGTTTCCCCGGGTAATCCTCTATACGAGGAGGCGAGACTACTTCTTACGAGAGAAGTAAATGCAGCTATTGAGGGTGCTCTCGAGGGAGGAGCTAAAGAAATAATAGTTAATGACGGGCATAACGGCGGCTTTAATATTGTCCTAGAGGAACTACACGAGGAAGCAAAGCTCGTCCACGGCGCTCCTAGACCTTTTGCTCTAGCTGGACTTGACTCATCTGTCGGAGTAGTCTTTCTTCTAGGCTATCATTCTCGCGCTGGGACTCTTCGAGGAGTACTAGACCATACTATGTCTAGCCAAAGCATTCAGAACGTTTACTTGAATGGAGAGCCTATAGGTGAAATAGGAATTGAGGCATCTATTGCGGGCTACTATGGAGTACCCGTAGGGCTCGTAACTGGATGCGCTAAGGCATGTGAAGAAGCTCGAGACCTTTTAGGAAACATAGAAACAGCTGTAGTCAAGTGGGGTTTCGGCAGATCCTTTGCCATGACTATTGCGCCGAAGAAGGCGAGAAAGTTCATTAGAGAGGCTTCTCGAAGAGCTGTTGAGAGAGCTCTTAAAAAAGAATTCAAACCCTTTGTAGTAAAGCCTCCTATTGAACTCAAAATAGAGTATACTTTAAGTAAGTATGCCGACTCAATTGAAGGTAAGCCTGATGTAGAAAGAATAGGTCCGAGGACTATTCTGGTTAGAGGAGAAGATCTAATAAAAGTATTTAAAACAGTAGGTTTCTGCTAACTTTTTCTAACAATATATATCTTTACTTTAGAGCCCTCTATGTCCCACTCCTTACTATAAGTTGCTTCAGTACCTTTACCCAGCACCAGCTTCTCTGCTCTCACTTCTCCCTTAATATAATCCCCGTGATCTTTCATAGCAGCCACTAGCCTCTCGTCGTCTGTCTCTAAGTAAACTTCAATAAACTCTTCTACTCTCAGATCTAACTCAGCTCTCATAGCCTGTATTCTTCGCACAAGTTCTCTCGCATAAGCTTCTTTGAGCAGATCATCGTCTATCCTCGTATTTACTGCTACTTCACCATAAGGAGCTGAGACTACTGTAAATGGATCTTTCTTGCATTCCTCTTCAAGTTCACTCGTAATCACTACGGCCTTCACATTGAGTAGCTGTACCAATATATTCTCGAATTTCTTCAGTGCATCAGCCTTACCTCCGACAGCTACAGCTACTTTTCTTAGAGGCCATCTCAGCTTAATACCAGCTTTCTGCCTTACTTCAGCTACGTCGGCGAATATCTTGAACACTAAGTCCATCATCTCCTCTAATTCTTCGTCGATATACCTTTCCTCTACTTGAGGCCATTTCTCTAAATGAACGCTCTCAACAGCGCTTTTGTCATATTTTCTTATAAATGCCTGGTAGAGGTATTCAGCTAGGTGTGGTATGAATATTGAGGATACTATGAGGAGTCTTTTTAGAGCATAGAATAGAACTGCGTAGCAGGCGTACTTTGCTTCTGCTTCTTCTTCAATCCATACTCTCCTCCTAACGAGTCTGATGTATCTGTGGCTAATGTCTTCGACTATGAATTCGGAGAGCTTTCTAGCAGCTAAATGGAGATTCATTTTATTGAGCTCCTCCTTCACTTCTCTGACTACAGAGTTCACTCTAGAAAGTAGCCACTTGTCTTCAGTAGTAAGGCTGTGCTCCAGTTTATCTAGACTGTGTTTCTCTGGATCAAATTTGTCTAACTCCATGTAAGTGTCAGCGAACTTAATTGAATTCCATAGCACAGTAAATGTTCTTCTAACTTCTCTCAGCTCATCTACGTCGAAGGCTATGGAGTCCCATGGAGCAGCCTTGTATACTACGTAGAACCTAGGTATGTCTGCACCCCAGTGAGCGAAGAGGTCTTTAGCCCATATTACGTTTCCTCTAGACTTAGACATTTTTCTCCTATATTTGTCTAATACGTGTCCTTGGCAGAGAACAGACTTGTACGGAGACACACCCTTCCACATAACGCTTGTGAAGAGGAGTGTGTAGAACCATCCTCGAGTCTGGTCAACAGCTTCTGTTATCCAGTCGTAAGGATATCTTCTTTCAAATTCTTCTTGATTAACTAAGCCGTTTATGCCAGCTATCCACGCCAGTCCAGAGTCAAGCCAGCAGTCCAGTACATAAGGCTCTCTTCTCATCTCTCCGCCGCACCTAGGGCACCTTAATACGATTCTGTCGATCCATGGTCTGTGCGGATTAGTTATCTTAGTTCCAGAGAGCTTTTCAAGCTCCTCTATGCTGCCGACTACTAATATGTAGCTACAGGACTTGCATCTCCATATAGGCATAGGAGTTCCCCAGACTCTTGACCTTGATACACACCAATCTATAGCGTTTTCAAGCCAGTCGTGAAATCTTTTTTGAGCCCATCCCGGATACCATCTAACCTTAGAGTTCTCTTCTACAAGCTTCTCCTTAATAGGCTCTACTTTAAGGAACCACTGTTTGTCTGCTCGATAAACTAGCGGAGTGTCACATCTCCAGCAGAGCGGGTACTCGTGCTCTATTTCACCTCTGAGAACTAGAAGCCCCTTCTTCTCAAGATCCTCCAGTACTTTCTCTGATGCCTCCTTGAAGTACAATCCATTGTACTTGCCTGCTCTCTCGTCGAAGTATCCGTCTGGCTTAAGAGTATTAAATATCAGTAAACCATACTTCTTACCTATCTCAAAGTCCTCGGGTCCATGAGCTGGTGCCATGTGGACACACCCTGTACCCTGCTCTAACGTAACGAAGTCAGCGAGAACTATAGTGTGGTTAGGTTTTTCGTGCTCTTTATGCGATGGAACCTCCTCTTCGAGAGGATGCTTGTACCTCAATCCTTCTAGCTTTTCTCCATAGAACTCCTCGACTACCTCGTAATCCTGGATATCGAAGGCTCCCATAAGCGCTGCAACTAGGTCTTGTGCAACTATCCAGTACTCGTCACCTACCTTGACTTTAACATACTTGAACTCAGGGTTAACTGCTACTGCCTCGTTATCTATGAGAGTCCAAGGCGTAGTAGTCCATATTACTACATACGTGTTTTCTTCATCTACTAGAGGGAACTTGACGAATATCGATGGATCTTTAACAATAGCATATCCTTGGGCTACCTCTGCATCAGAAAGCGAAGTTTCACAGCGAGGACAGAAAGGCACTACACGGTAGTCTTCTACTAGCCAGCCCTTCTCGTAAGCGTATTTAAGGAACGCCCAGACATGGCTTATGTACCAAGGCTTCCTAGTCTCATACGCTCTATCATAGTCTAGCCAGAGAGCAAGTCTCTTCGAGTCCTCTACCCAGAACCTGAGGTAGTAGTCTACTAGCTCATTACATTTATTAGAGAAGTTCTCATAACCATACTTCTCTACGTCTTTCTTAGTCTTAAAGCCTAGCTTTTTCTCAACTTCCCACTCCACGGGAAGCCCGTGTTCATCCCAGCCGCCGGGAGTCCATACCCAGTAGCCCTTTAGTCTCATATATCGCAGAATGACATCCTTATAGGTCCTGCCCCTCATGTGGCCTACGTGCATAAAGCCGTTAGTAGTCGGCGGGCCTTCAAGCATTCTAAAAATCTTTTCTTTAGACTCGGGGGGCTTAAACCACTTTTCCTTTATTTTATTTTGCTTCCAGAATTCTCTAACGACTTCTTCTACCTTGAGGGCACTATAAGACTTTAGGCTAAGTAGTCGATCAATAGGCATCCCCCATCTACTCATGCTAATACTCTTATAAGCTTTTCGAAAACCCACGGTAATTTGCTTAAGGTCTGCTAATATGTATGTAAAGGTTATCTAAAGAGCGAAATAAATATTTGAAATATATAGAAAGTGGTCTAAACAAGAGTATTAAGGGCTTGAGACCTCACTATGCCGTAGTCTACTAGAGCTTTTACTGCAGTAGCTGCTTCTTCAGGTGACTTATATACAGGTATCCCCGTCTCTGCTTCTATTTCCTTAGAGTGTTTTTCTGTATAGACTCCTCCTGGAGCAACCATCACTATGGGCTTAGCTTTGCTACGGGATATTTCTTTGAGATAGTCTTTAAGCCTTACTGGGTCTAGTGCTGGTGACTGCATTAATGTTATTACCACAAGCACGTCTATAAGCGGGTCCTGGAGGACTACTTTGATTGCATCACGGTATCTCTCAGCTGGAGCGTCTCCTAGAATGTCTACTGGATTTTCTGTAGAGGCTGTCGGCGGCAGTATTTTCTCTAACTGCTTTATAGTATCTTGACTCAGGCGAGGTATTTCAAGCCCTCTGGAGATGAGTTCATCAGTCATTAACACGCCAGCCCCTCCTCCATTGGTTACTATTCCTATTCTAGGGCTTTTGGCTGGGGGCTGTAATGCTAGAGCCTTAGAGGCGCTGACTAGTTCTCCTAAATCCTCTACTATTATTGCTCCTGACTGCTTAAGAGCTCCCTCATATACCTTGTATGAGCCAGCCATGCTTCCCGTGTGTGAGGCTACTGCTCTAGCACCCTTAGTTGTTTTCCCTGCCTTCAAAATAATGACTGGTTTTCTTGAAGATGCCTTTCGCACGGCTTTTAGAAAATCTCTTCCTCTCCTAACTCCCTCTATGTAACAAGCTATCACCTTAGTGCGAGGATCTTCGCTTAAAAATTCTATTAGTTCTGTTTCATCGACATCGGCAGCGTTACCGTAGCTCACGAAGTGACTCATTCCGAGGTTTGCTGCAGCTATCCAGTCTAGGAGAGCTGCTCCAAGAGCACCGCTCTGACTGATAAATGCTATAGTTCCGGGCTTAGGTTTAGCCTGTCTGTCACTAGGATTAAATATTGTGTCGAGGCCTGTGTGAGCTGAATATACTCCTAGACAGTTAGGGCCTATCACCTTTACTCCATATTTTTTAGCAATGTCAGTCAGCTTCTTTTCTAAAGCAGCTCCTTCTTCTCCTGTTTCTCTAAAGCCAGCACTGATCACTATAGCTCCTCTAACGCCCTTCTCTCCACACTCCTTAAGTACTTTCAGTACGGCTTTCGCGGGAATAGCGATAACCGCTAAGTCTACTTCTCCGGGAATCTTCTTTACTGACTTATAGCACTTCAGCCCGAAGACTCTATCATACTTTATGTTTACGGGATAGATCGATCCTTTAAACGATGATAAAAGATTTTCCATTACTGCTCTCCCTATGCTGCCCTTTTTCTCTGATGCTCCCACTACAGCTACGCTTCTGGCTTCGAATATTCTCTTGAGCGCCATATAGGGATATGAATTAAAGGCTATATTTAACTACCTCGCTATCCTTTAGACCCAGAAGGAGGTGTAATGAGCACTGGGACTCCTTGCTCCTGTGGAACGATTATTATTAGTCCACCTTTCTCAGCAACTTTCTCTAGTGCTGAAATATACTGTTGAATTAAAGCGTATTCTGTAGAGTTGTAAGCTGAGATTATGAGAATAATTGCCTTCTTCTGAGCCTCAGCCCTAATTAAAGTAGCGTTTGCTTCTGCTAAAGCAGCGATAATTCTTGACTCTGCCTCAGCCTTAGCGGATATTATCTTAGCTAGAGCAGTCGCATTAGCCTCTATAAGTAGTTTCTTCTTACGGTACTCTGCTGCCAACGCCTCCTGTTGAGCCGCGAGCTTTTCTTCGATGGCTTTCTTTACATCAGAAGGAATGTCGATATTCCTGACAGCGACGTCTATTATTTTGATGCAGCCCTTAAGTGTAGGATCGCTTATTAGTCTATGTTCAGTAGCGTTGATTATTTCTAGCCGGACCTTTTCTCTCTTCTCGATTATCTCTGTTAGAGTATACTTTGCGACAATGTTTCTTACTTCCTCTCGGACTATGGGGACTATAGCGTTTTCTTCAAACATTAGGTCAGGGTATCTCCTGACAAGTTCTTTTATAGCATCGTCTCTCTGGACAACCTGGTATCTCACTGTGATATCTACTTGTACTTCAGCGCCATCTTTAGTTAAAGCTGTTACAGCAGGGTAGTCTCTAGGAGGATTCTTGAACATATCTACTGCTTCTACTTTAAGCCACACGACTTTTTTGAACTGCCAGGGCATTTTGAGGAAGTAGGCTGG
>QMSB01000091.1 GCA_003650815.1 Thermoprotei archaeon
AGTTAAGATAACTAATCATATAGGTAGGTGAAAAAGTGTTTAATAAGATTACTTCATATAGGATAGCTGAGTCATTCATAAATAATTCAGAGCAAACCTTAACGCATATAATTATCTGCGACTATTTCGCCAGCACCATTTTGTTGTGTTTAAGCAATAGACAGGTAGACACCCTCTACTTAAAAGACTACTTTAACTGAGAGCTGAGAATCATGAGGAAATCTAGTTTTAGTTATAGAGTTTACTACTATGTTAAGAAACTTAGAGTAGCTGTCTTAGGTCCTGAGGGTTCTGGGAAAACTACTTTTATTAAAGCTTTAAGCGAACACTTTAATACTATTTGTATTAAAAGATACTTAGAAGAAATAGGAGAATACGATAGTACTCTAGTATATGACCACGGAGTCCTATATGCTAAGAAAACTAGAGACAGCTATACTATAATATGTGAGAAGTCTGCTAAAGACCTTGTGCTTAAGGGACTATATCGTAAGTTAATTAGAGTTGACTTATGGGGGGCTGCGGGCCAGCCTCACTTATATTCTGTTAGGAGAACATTGATTTATCCTAAGGCTGATGCTGTAGTATATGTTGTTGACTTAAGTAGACCTCAGACACTAAATGAAGCTAGAGTGCTTTTAAGGGAAGCATACCAAGAGATACCTGGATTAGAAGAGGGTAAGGTACCGTTTGTCTTAGTCATGAATAAAAACGATTGTAGGAGAGTAGACTACGACTATTTTCCCCGTAGCCTGGGCCTAGTTAACATAACTAAGTACGCGGTTACTGCTAGTGGGGGAGTAGATGTAGAAAAGCCTATACTAGAAGTACTAAGGCTCTCAGCTTCTAGTACTTAAGGACACAACTCTACTGGAGGAGGCTCACTGTAGTCACTAGTCCAGATAGACTGTGGTTGTGGTAGTCCCTTTTCGCGAGAAATTCTACTCCAGTAATCTCTCCACGACTCAGCATACCCGAAGTTAATGTAAGCTAGTACAGTCCCACAGGTCTTTTTACTCTCTCAACATCACTCGTAGAGAACTCTTCCTTAAACTCGATTATAATTACTTTAAATCTCCTTCCAAGAATTTTCTCAATATTTATTTTAGTTAAATAGTAGCCGTAGTGTTCAGTAGCTCTCAGCCTCCAGCTCAAGTAAGGAAAATAATTGTTAAAGCTAGTAGCTAAGGTTATTCCTATTATTGCTGCAAGTACAGTTTCGTGGTATATCATGTAGAATAATTTATTTCCTAGTTAATGAAATATTTAGTGTAGAATGATGAACCTCGATCCCTTAGGATAGATGACAGGAAAGCCGGGGTTTGCTGATTATAATAAACTTTAAATTATTAAACTTAGCTACATTAATATTTACTCAGACTCCTCTAGTCATATCTTCTGCTAGCTTACGGTACTCACTTGAGGTATATATTCTGACTATTCTGCCATCTAGTAGTCTCGCCGCTTTTCGGCAGTAGCGTACTAGCTCTAGGTTGTGTGTTACCATCACTATAGTGACTCCTAGTTCTCGGTTAAGTCTCGTGAATAAGTCCATTATCTGTAGTGCGCTTTTCCTATCAACGTTTCCAGTAGGCTCGTCTGCTAGTATTATTTTCGGCTCAGTGACTATTGCTCTAGCAATAGCTACTCTCTGCTGTTCTCCTCCGCTGAGCTGAGTAGGCCTGTGATTAGCTCTGTGCTCTAAACCAACCAACTTTAAGGCTTCTAGAGCTCTCCTTCTAGCCTCTCTCCCAGATAGACCTCTCAGCTTCAAAGGGAGCATGACGTTCTTGAGTGCTGTCATCCTAGGTATTAGGTGGTACATCTGGAAGACGAAGCCTATGTTCTCGTGCCTGAATTCACTAAGCTTATCATCGTTCATGGTAGTTATGTCTACTCCATTAATGTATACTTTTCCTGAAGTAGGTCTAATTAAGCCGCCTATTACGTAAAGTAGCGTAGACTTTCCCGAGCCACTTGGACCCACTATTGCTATAAACTCTCTATCAGCTACTTCTAGAGATACTCCTTTAAGTGCCCAGACTTCTGCTTCTCCCATCTTATATACTTTTGTCACATTCACTACATTGATTATGCTACTCATAGCGCAACGCCTCTACTGGATCTAGTTTAGCTGCACGATAGGCGGGAGCAAGCGTCGCTACGATATTTGTTGCTATAGGTGTTAGTGTCACTAGGAGTAGTATAAAGGGCGTTATCTTAGGCTTTATTAGTGCTCCGAACATAGGTATTCCTACTACTTGAGCTAGCCCGAGTACGACGACTGCTCCTATAGCTACTCCAATTATCGTTATGACTAGTGCTTCCGCTAGAAATAGAAACATTATTTGCCTCTTCTTGAATCCAAGAGCCTTCATTACACCTATTTCTCTCGTCCTCTGGACTACGTTAATAGTCATTGTGTCAAATATCCAGAGACCTGTGATGAATAAGCCTATGCCTGATACTGCCCCAAGAAATATTTGAACAGAGTTCATGAATATTCCAAACTGCTCTAGCGCGAACTTTAAGCTGAATACCTCTGCTTGCGGTACATAGGCTTTGATAATTTCTATAGTTTCCTCTACTCTATTAACGTCCTTAACTTTAACTATGGCTAAGTCGTATGTCATATCTCTCCTGAAGAGGCTAAAGAAAGTATCTATATCCATGAAGACAGAGGACCCTGTGTTTATGAAAGCTACTCCTGGGCCTGATGACGCTTTAAGTATTCCAGTAACTACAGCGATTGTAGTTCTGTCTACTCCCTGGAGTATAACCTGTTGGCCTATCTCAATTAGCTTAGTTTTAGTCAAGTAATTGTAGGAGAGGTACTCGCCTACAAGTATGTTAAGGCCTACTAGATCAGGTGACCCCTCTTCTATGGCTTCCTCTAAGTCCTCTACTCCCATAATAAACTTTAAGTACTCTGCTCTAATACCGTAGACCATTACACTCCTCTCAAAAGTCCCTGCCTTTAGTAAGACTCCTTGACCAACGATAGGGATAACATGCTCGACGTTCGGTAGAGAAGACATTATTAAGATATCTGACTCTGTTAAATGCTCAGTAGGCATAACGTATATTATGTCTGGACCAAAGGCTCTCCTCAAGGTCTCGTAGAACATCGCTCTAAAAGCTTCTCCTATCCCTAGGGCTAAGGCAAGCGCTACTACAGCTATCACTATCCCTATTACTGCTCCAATACTTCTACCCTTCCTCTCCTTAACTCCATCAAATGCTAGAGAAAAGTAGTCTACGAGCTTCATTTTCTCTTAACCCCGTACTTCTTTATGAGCAACACTACTACAATAACTGCCGCCGCCAAAGCTATAAGCGATATATAAAATATTGTCTGAAAGTCTCTCCTCTCTACTGTAATGACTATCTTTTCTTCACTTATCTTTATTTTATACTGTTTTACTAATGTGTACTTCTTGCCGTAAGCATCTGTGTACTCTATAACGAACTTTAGAAAGTACTCTCCAGGCTTAGACGCCGTTATCGAGAATGCTGTACTTGAAGGTATTTGAGGCTCTAGTCTGCCTATAAACATGCTACTTCTCCTAAGAGCAGTGAGCTCTTTAGGTAAAACAAGGCTTATGTTCAGGTTGTTAGCTGAACTAGCGCCAGTGTTTAGTATTGTGATCGATACTGTTACTGGTTTATTGACTTTAGGCTCACTTGGCACAGCATCAAAGGATATTACTCTAAGCTCTGGTACTGCAAGAACATTAAAGACTATAGTCCCCGCTTCTCTTCCTATAGTTCCTTCACTGGTTTTATACATTATTTCGTAGTTTACTGTCTGAGGCCCAGACGCCATTTGTGGAACGAGTAGTAAGACTTTAACTGAAGTCTCTGACGATGCCTTAAGTTCACTTATTTTCACGAGAGTAGTATTTAGTATTAGAGTCGATGACGGAATAAAGCGTACCGTGATATCCTGTAAATCTACTTCACCAGCATTCACTATCTTGAGCTTTACGAGAGATTCTCTTCCAGAATACACTGTAGAGGGACTGGGTATTAAGTAGAGGAGACCTCCTGAAGTAGCATAAAGCTGCTTAACAACAGTATTTGAGACAAGTTCACCGTACTCATTAATGTACTCGACGAGGAAAGTCATTACTGGAGTAATAGATACTGGAGTAACTCGAATAGTCTTCTCGTAGGTATCTCCCTTCTTGAGCTCACCTACGTCTAGAACTAGAGGGAGAGTTGAGTCTACAGATAGTCCCTGAAAAGATATAGTTACTTTAACTCCTGAAGCTACTCCTATACCAGTGTTTTGTAAGAGTATTTTTACAGTATTCACGGATCCCTGAATCAGTCTGGAAGGCTTAACTAAAATCCTAATAGATGGTTCTCCTCTAACAATTAGTTTAAGTGACGTACGCTCACTTCCCCCAGATAAACTGGGGACAAAGCCCTGAATAGTAGATTCTCGTGACCAGGAGAATATTATGCTTATTGACGTGTTACACGGTATCCTTTTAGCGCGAAAACTCAGCTTTATTAACTTGACTTCTCCGGGACTCCATGTAGAGAACTCAAGGGGAGTAGAGAGTACTTCTATTAGGTTCTTGTCCACTGGCTTAAAACTAACTTTAACTTTAAGTAGCTTAACACTTCCTAAGTAAACAGCCCTAAATGCGACTACTGCGACACCTCCCTCATCACTCGGCCTTTTTAACCACTCTAAGTCACCTACTTCAAAGACTTTAGTATTCTGAGAGAAAGCCCTAGGAGCTAGTAGGATTAATAGTAGTAGCACAAGGCCCCATAGTTTTCGCATACCTAGTAATCTCCGAGATAGGCATAATAAGTTTTCTTTAGAGTGAGAATTCTCGTCTAGTAGAGAAGCCGAGTCTGTTAAATTAGGCAGAAAAATTTAGCTAATAGTACTTGACTCCTCTAGCCACTTGTAAATCAAGTACGCGTAAATGAGTCCAAATACTATTGCTACTATTGCTGATATCACATACCCTATAATAGTTAAATTTCCTAGCTTCTCTCGAATACTAGCCATAACTTCTGGCGGCACTTGCTGAAAAGCTAGAGAAATCAGCGACAGTCCTTGATTGAAGAGAAAATATATTGCAGCAGCTATCAATCCTTTTACTGGCCAAGTATACTTAAGTCTCTCTACTATTAGAAGACAGACTATTCCTATGACTGCCATGAAAGCTAGATTGAATACAGCTCCTATTACGAAGCCGAAGGTCATCATCGCTTTAGCCATAGCTAGTGCTTCTGGAGGAACTTCTGCAGCAATACTCCTCATAATATCCTCCATTATTAAGCTCGTTGTGTAGTATCCCCATATTGTTCCTACAATAGTTGGAATTATTCCAGCGGCTACTCCAGCTTTAGCTGCAGTAGTATACTTTCCCATGAGCTTATAGTACTCTAGTTTAATTTAAAGGTTACTTAAGTTTACAGAAATAAACATAGTGTGCTGTCAGGCTTAAGCTAAGCTACCTGATTTACTTAGCTCGAGCCCTTACTACAGTCTGGCTCACAGAAAGATTTAGTTTTCGCTCACTAATCATAAATTTCGGCGGTAAATGTAGACGAAGAATACTGCAGCTTTTGAACTAAGGTAAAGCTATCTTTATTAAATGTTTAATAAACAACTATATTGTGAACATAGGTAGAGTTACTAAAATATTTGTAGTAGTTACTATTGCTGTACTACTAGTTTTCACTATACCTAGAGCCTATGCTCCAGTAGCTATAATGCACTTAGGTTTTAAGGGAGTAGTTGTGAGTCCACCACAGTACAACGCTACTATAGACGCCTACGTGTTTAAAATTAGGGCTTTTGAGGAAAGAGATTTCTCTTCGTATCCAGAAAACCAAGTCTGTGCAGTAGACTGGGAGAGCGGAAGCCTGATGTCCTTGACTGAAGAAATAGTGACTATATATGTGTCTACTGATAAATACTATTTAGTCAGCGGTCTTAATGTCGGAGACTATGTTGAAGTACGTACTAAAACCTATATTTACCCTGAAATCCTCGGCGGGTGGATAATTCACTGGCTCCTCTGTATTAAAATATCTCCTCAGCAGTTCGCTAAAATATGGGTTGATAAGGGATGTGGAGCTACATATAGTGTCGGAGAAAAATGTATAATATACTTCCAGGTAACTAGAAGAGCTTACGTTAAAATAGTAGACGAGTTGCCGGGAGGGACGTATAAAGTACTTACAGCTGGCTGGGCTGAGCCAGGAGTAATATACGTTATTAGAGGTATTGTAGGCGAGCCAGCTGGCTACAGAATATTTCATATATATGCTACAGACGAGACAGGAGCTACTTCATACGACATGTGCTACATTAGAGTCCTTGGAAAGACTATTAGCATAACTATAAGACCTGTAGGGATCCCAGCTGGCTTCTGCACAAAGATCTACATCAACGGAGTCTATAAAGGCCAAGTCTGTGGAGGCGATGAAGCTCATATAGAAGTTACTATTGTTGACACTAGCTGCGTACTTGAAGTCGACGAGATAATAGTGGTGTCTACTGGCGTAAGGTATAGAGCTCTTCAACATAGATTCACTTTAACCGGAAGCGCTTCAATAAATATAATGTATGTTAAGGAAGTTAAAGTGAAAATAGATGCTGAGCCTAGAGTATGTAAAGTAATAGTAAACGGCATAGAGCATCCTGTTCCCTATGAAGACTGGCTTATGGTAGGCTCTAATACTATCTCAGTACCAGAAATAGTTGAGTATCATGGAAGCTACTATGTATTCGCGGGATGGAGCGACGGCTCTACAGAAGCCTCTAGAACAATAGATATCAGCGCTCCACTAGAGCTTAAGGCATTCTACAAGAAAGCCTATAAGCTTACAATATCGGCTAAGCTAATAAACAATGCTCCAGTAACAGTGCCAGTCTTAATAAATGAAACCGAGTACTCGACTAAAGTATCAGAAATACTTACTGAGGGGACTTACTTAGTGAAAGTAGAGCCAGTAGTATTAGTCGAGGAGGGCGTCAGATATTCTTTCGTGAAGTGGGAGGACGGAGTTATTAAGACTGAGAGAGTAATTAAGCTCTCGTCAGATACTGAGCTCTCTGCTGTATACAAGCTACAGTACTTCGTTAATATTGTAGTAAAGCCCAGCGACTACGAGAAGTACTTAGAGGGAGTATTTACGGGAGAAGGATGGCATGACGAAAACTCTAAGATAATGATTTCAGTAACTAAGCTCGCTGTAGAAATAGGTGCAGGCACTAGGATAATCTTCTCTTCGTGGAAAGGAGACATTTTATCTGAGGCGACATCAGTTGAAGTAACTGTGACTAAGCCTATGACTATAGTTTCTGTCTGGAAGAAACAACACTATCTCGAAGTGATCTCAGAGCACGGCTCCCCTGCTGGAGAAGGATGGTATGACGAAGGGACTCAAGCTACAGTAAAAGTGAATCCAGTAGAAGGATTCCTAGTAGAATACCACTTCGTAAAGTGGATTCTAGATGAAGGAACTCCTAATGAAAAAG
>QMSB01000092.1 GCA_003650815.1 Thermoprotei archaeon
AATGTTATAAGACATAATTTTTTCTATTTTATTTTGAGATTTTTTTGTTAAAGTTTATTTACTGGAGTTATTTTATAGTAGTGAATGCGAGAAGTTAATCGAAGGCATGTCATAGTAGCTCTTTTGGCTGGAATAATAGTGTACCTAGTGTTTCTCCTAGTGATTAACGTAAACTTTGGTGATGTTTACAGGCTTATAATCGGTATAGATCAGCGTTTTCTCCTTATAGCTCTCTTTTTTGATACTAATTTTATTATCTTTTATGGTCTGGCTTGGTATGTCTTAGTGAAGATTGTTTTGAGAGAAATTAAGGTGAAGGACGCGCTTTTAGCTGTTATAATGGGCTGGCTCGGAGACATGATTATTCCAGCGGCTTTTGTTACAGGCGAGGTCATAAGGATTATTTATCTCAATAAGAAGTATAGGTTTGAGTACAGCAAGAGTCTCGCAACAGTTCTAGTCCATAGATTGCTTAGTGCAGTTGCTTTTGTCTTTTTCATAACTTTTGGCGCTGTTTTCTTAACTATCGAGCGCATGGCTATTTCAAGAGATGTTTTCCGGGAAATGGTTATAACAGCGGGTCTTTCAGGAGGCTTTGCGGCTTTTCTTTTCTTTATTTTCTTTAAAGAGGAGGCACTTGACTTTGTTCTCAGCAGGTCGAGTAAGCCTCTTAAAGGCCTTCTTAAGAGGCTTAAAGCTGAGAAGTACGCTACTAGCATTGATGAGGGTATTGTGAAATTCAAGAAATCATTAAGGGAAATTAAGAGATGTAAGTTTTTAGTTCTTGTTGGCTTTGGTCTTCTTTTAGTGCAATGGACTGCAGGAATACTTGTTCCATACTGTGTCTTTAGAGCTTTAAGATCTCCTGTTAGCTTTTGGGTGCTTTCTCTAGCGTATCCTATTTACGGTGTCATAGATAATATTCCGGTCGGAATACCTGTTAATGCTGGTATATTGGATACAGCTATGGTCTCTACATTTATGTTGCTCGGAGTGAGTAGAGATGTTGCTGTAGCAGGGACGCTTATTACTAGGACAATAACTGTAGTCTACGAAGCAGTTTTAACAGGAACTATTTCGCTGAGCTTTGGTATTAGAGAGGTGTGGAGGGAGTATAAGGAGTCAGGTCTTACTGCTGTCGTAGAAGCTAGTTAAACAAAGCTTATTACCAATTTTCTCATAAGGAAGGTATGAGCATTTCTTGGAAAGAAGTCCTTAAGGGGAATGTTGGAGTCATAACTTTAAGCTGGATTCTCTTCGGAGTTGGTATGTCGCTTACAGCACCCTACTTCCCTTTGTACGTGAGGATGCTTGGAGGAGAGTACCTTGATATTGCTTTAATAGGGTTCTGGAGTAACCTTATTTCCTCTTTTCTGACATTGCTCGGAGGCTATATAGCAGATGCCTATGGAAGGAAAAAGATAGTAGTTTATTTGACTTGGGGGATAGTGGCTATGAGGTTTTTCTACGCTTTTGCTCCTAGCTGGGAGGTAGTATTAGCTGTAAGCATCGCTGAAGCCTGCTTTAGGATGTATATACCTGCTTTATCAGCTATACTACTAGATAGTCTTCCCCCGGAAAAGCGTGCAGGAGGGCTATTGTTAGCTGGATCTGCTACAATTTTACCTGGACTATTCTTCCCTCCAGTGGGAGGCTACCTACTAGACACTATGGGCTTAAACGGTCTTAGGCTATGCTACATAATTTCCGGTGCTACAGGATGCTTAGCTGCTGGACTAAGAATGTTTATGCTTAAGGAAACTCACAGCGTCTCCGAGAAGCCGGAGCTGAGTACAGTTTTATTAGAGGTGTGGAGAGATTACATTAAAGGTCTTAAGGAGTCGCCACGAGTTGCGCTTATTCTCATAGAGACTACTGCTTTCTTTACAATACCTTCAGCAATGGCGTTCAGACTTTACGGACCCCTATATGCCACAGAAGTTGTCGGTCTTACTGGAAGCGAATGGGGGATCTTCATAAGTATATCAAATGTAGTGTCTCTTATCCTTAGCCTAACTACCTTCTTTATACTAGACAAATTTCCACGTAAACTTCTTCTACTAATTGACGGTACTACTAGATTATCTATGAATTTAGTGCTGGTACATCCCTCACCCTACAGTGTTCTTTCAGCAACCATACTTTCCTCTATTAGTCATAGCCTAGTATTTTCTGTAAGAAGAGCTTTATTGGCAGACCTTGTTGAAAAAGATCTTAGAGGACGCTTAAGTGCAGTAGATGCTCTTTCGAGAACATTTAGTATGTCTGCAAGTAATCTATTAGCTGGAGTGATTTACTCCTTTAGTCCTTTAGTGTCCTTTGAGGTATCTGGCATTATTGCTCTGCTAGATGTTCTCTGTGTGTTATTTTTCATTAAGGAGCCTAAGGTAAAGAAAACTTAACTTAGAGTTCTACTTCTATCACTTCATAGGCACGTATTTCCTCTAGTCTAATGATGGTATAATCATCTACATCTATTTTAATGCCGCTACTGTCTATTAATCTTCGAGCATTTCTCGCTCTGACATGGGGTAGAGTTATTTCTATATTTCTTAGAGGAGCGATGTATTCTATTGGACGCTTTAAATCAGACGTGAAGTTTATTAAATGAATGTAGAGCTTATTGTTTTTCTTCCTAAGGGTTACTTCTAGACTCGAGGGAGCGTTCTCTAATAGTATTTGCTTCTTAAACTCAAGTTTATCTAATAGTGTATTGAAGACTTTTAGGTATTTCGCAAACTTGAAAGTAGTGTAAGTCTGGAAGAAGTTTCCACAGAAGTACAGTGCTTGTCCTCTGCGGTACTTATTTATTGTAATTGAAGGATACTCTGTGAGCTTTAATGGTTGGTAGTAGCCTCTAGTGTTTTCTGATAAGACTCCTAGAGCCTCAGCTGTAGTGAGCTCTGTTTTAATTACATAAGTGTAGCAGGGATACCACTCTGCGCGATAAGTGAAGTAGTTTTCATAGTACCCGTAGTCCTCTATGCCTAAGTACTTTATTCCGAGGAGATCAGCTATCTTGAAGTCTTTTAGTCTCTTGCCTATATCGTAGAGAGATGTTTCGAAGGAGGCTATGAGAAGTCCTCCTTTCTCAACGAATCTTCTTAAGGCCTCTGATTCTTCGTCAGTCAGGTGAGCTACATTAGGTAAGACTACTAAGTCTAGGTCTCTTAATTGATTATAGTCGCATACCACTTTAAATGGTATGTGTGAACGCATGAGTACTTCGTATGCACCTACAAAGCTTTTCATGTAGTCTCTGACAAATCTTATTGTCTGCCCAGTAAAGTCGCTTACAGGGACTTCTCCCCCATAGAGATTTGCTGTGAGCTGAGACCAGTAAAGACCGACTCTAGATGCATCTCGAGTACCGAAGAACGCGTCCTCGTTTTCCTTAACCCACTTATTTACTTCCTTTAGAGTCTCCTCCATCTCCAGGTCTCTGTAAGTGACTCCAACCCAGTAGAAGGCACCATTAGCTATAGTCTCAAGACATCTGAGCAGTATTTCCTCAGGCGTAGTGGGTTCTTTATTCCATGGACTATGTTTAGCGGCATTAAATATTACTCTAGGTTTCTCCGGCGCCTGTGCCTCAAGAAGTTTGGCGGTCATTCCCGGCTTAAATATCGGTGTCTGGATTAACTCAAAGTACTCGAAGCCTCCTTCAGCTCCTACTAGGTCCTGGTACTTTACTAGCTTCCTGTTTTCACGGCCAGTAGCCCAGTTAGGGCGCAGTGTCTCACCATTCAAATATATGGCAATACTTTCATCTACTTCCTTTACAGCATTATAGGCATCTCTCATGTAGCTAGCCATAGAGTCCTGCTGAAACTCTACTAAAAGAAGATGACGGGGATTATCTAAATCTCCTTTCCTAGGCATTGGAGGCTCGTACTTCTCCTCGAAAAGTCTCCTACAGTACTTGCAGTAACATCCCTTTCTATGGAAAACAGGCCCATCTAGGAAAATCCCGTCGGGCTTATACTCAGCTATCTTCTTTATTAGTTTAATAGACTCCTGTCTCCAGGGAGTATTTACGCAAGGCATTAGTCCTCTGCCGTAGACATTGTCTATGACTTTCCCCTCGTAATCTACTTGATACCAGTCGGGATGTTTATTTAAAGCAGAGACGTCGTGCCAGTGTACATTAATATATATGAATACTCTGAAGTTTTCTTCACGTGCTACGGCTAAGTACTCCGGAAGCAATTTAAGAAACTCTTTAAGTTGCTTTTCTGCCTCATCAACAGGTCCTTTAACTGGCAGAGAAAAGTGCTCGGCATTAAAGCCGAGCGATTTCTTCCACTCAATACTCTTCCTAGGATCAAATGTTCCGTGCTCATATTCTCTTCTATCCACGAGAATAGAGTCTATTATTCTAAGAGGGTATTTTATCCAGCTCACAGAAATAAAGCAGAAGTAAAGTATATACGAGTAAGCATGCCCTGAAGAGTATTTTACTCTCCACTCTCTTTGCTTGAGAAAACAAGTATATATTAGTGAGAAGTCTAAGAGTTTAGCGATATGAGAAAAGCGTTTTTCTTGCTCATAATTCTCCTTATCCCTGCTTTCATAGCGTACTCAGAGCCTATGGCTGATTTTCGTCCGGGATACAAACTAGTGTACAGGGGAGAAGCAATTATTGTCTTTACGAGCCTCTGTCCTCCGAAATACGCTAGTGTACCAATGTATATAGTCAATATTAGTGTCGAAACAGATGCTAGCCACTACAAGTATTACGGATACTGCTTTCTAGTAAACAATTCTCTAGAGAAAAATTTTATCTGGAGACAGATACCCTTCTTCACCAAGAAATATCTCAAGATAGGAGATAAAGTAGAGTATAATGGAAGAACGTGGACAGTAGAGAAAATACTCTATGTGAATTTCAGCCAAATGTTTATTGAAAGCATTTTTCTAAGATCAGGTGAATGTTGGAGAATATATGACAGAGCTTCTGGCATACTCCTTAAAGGACATATACTTGTAGGAAATAGGAGCTTCTACGTCGAGTTAGCCGAGCATAACTTAGAGTGGATTTACTTAAAGTATAATAATATTTATATAGATTGGTTTACTTTAACAAAAATTTTAAAAGAAATAAATAAAACATATAGCATAATAAGAGTATATTCTATAGGCAGGAGTGTTTTAGATAGGGATATATGGGCTGTAGAAGTAGGTTATCCTAATGCCAGTGAAGTTATACTAGTGTCAGCGGGTATTCACGGTACAGAAGTAGTTGGCATAAGAGTGTCTCTCTACACGCTTAAAAAGCTACTACTTGATAAAGAGTGTTTAAGGAGTCTTGCAAGAAACAAGATAAAGGTAATTTTTGTTCTTCCATTAAATCCCGACGGCCTAGAGAGCGGGAAAGTATCTCCAAGAGGCCTAGGCCAAATACCTTATGTGAGGAAAAATGCTCGTTTAGTAGACTTAAATAGGAACTTCGAGTCTGGGTGGAAGAAGGGAGGGAGCACGGATATACGTTCATCTAAGTACAGGGGACCTTATCCTTTCTCTGAGCCTGAAACAAGGGCTTTTAGAGACTTCGTTAGAAGGCTTAAGATAATATATCATATTGACTTACACTCTGGTGCAGAGTGGGTAATAGTTCCACCAGCTGTTAGTAGAGAGAAAGATAAAGTAGCTCAGAGACTAGCATGGGTATTTGCAGATAAACTAGGATATGAACTAGTACAGGGAGGAGTAGCAGGACTAGCATACTACTACACTTATTCAACAAAGCCTGAGGTAGTGTCCATAATAGTTGAGTTATACAGGGCAAGTAGCGATGAGTGGTTTTCTAGATATAATCCAGTACGCTTAACTCAATTAAATTCTATAAGCGAGAAGTTCTATAGCGCCCTTGTTCTCCTAGTACAGAACCCTAGTTTAACTCCTCCTTTCATAAACTACCTTCCACTATACGTTATGATAGCGCTGACGCTAACAGCATTACTTTATCTCTTAATGAAAACTCTCAGAAAACATTTCAGGTAAGTGAGGACGAAGCGTGCTTAGACAAGATTTTTATCTAGTTGAGCAGATAATTACATGGTAATGAAGAGACGGTGGGGTTCTGAGCTATGATGAAAACCTGAGCCTATGAGCCACCTAACTTACCGTGGGTATCTTAGCCTTGTAGGCTAAATCTAAGAAATCACTCAGATCCATTCCAGCAAGCTTAGCAGCTATCCTGTAGTCGCCTGTTTCTATGTAGTATATTAGTGCGCTTTTAATTGGTTCTGGCTGCTTATTTATGAAGTCCCAGTCAGCCCTTTTCCGCCTAAGCTCACGAGCCTCACGCATAATCTCCTCAAGTTCTTCGAGGAAATAGTTTTTCTGCATACTTAACTACCTCTTTTCTCCTAATTAAATGACCTGTCTCTCTTTCAAAAATCTTTATTTCTTCAATAAAGGACTTCTCGTCGTAAACCTTAAGTACTTCTCTCCTAGCGGCTTCATATATTACTTCAATACTTCTCCAAACCTTTACTTCGCTAAAGTTATCTATCAGGTGAGGAACAGCATAGGCTCCGAGATTTTCTGATAAAACTACAGCTAATCTTTTCTTAGCGAAAACTAAGCATAGCGCCTCAGGCATCTCTATGTGCACTCCTATTCCTAACCTATCGACTGAAATTATTAGTTCTTCAGCCTCCCTATATGTCTCAGGCGTAGGTGTATATAATCTACCATTACGTAGCAGAATTCTCGATACGAAAGATCTTGTCTCAGGGCTTTTAGTTTCTACTAACACGGGCTCAGGTACTAGACTATGTCGAAAAGACTATGTAAAATATTGGCTTTACTATACTTGCTCCAGGTTATTAAGAAACATGTATCAGCTATAGCTATCATTTTAGACGACTATGGGTATCTTGGCTTTTATTCGAAGCTGATTCATTTCATCTACTGTTACTCCTGCTATTCGTGAGGCTACGTAGAGGTCGCCTTCTTCAATAAGATATATTAGTGCGCTTTTAATTGGTTCTGGCTGCTTATTTATGAAGTCCCAGTCAGCCCTTTTCCGCCTAAGCTCACGAGCCTCACGCATAATCTCCTCAAGCCTCTCAGATAGTTTCACGTGTCTATCTATTTTTCTTAGTATTTAACTATTTCTGAAGTAGTTTTTTAATGGTAATTTATTGTTTAGCAGTCATATTCTTCAATTATTTCTTTAATTTTCGTGTAAATAGTTTTATACTTAAGCACAAGTTTCTTAGCTTCTTCTGTCAAAATAGTTCCTCCTCCTCTCTTTCCCCCTCTTTTTCTGATAGTGGCTTTGAAGCCTAGGTTTTCTTCAAGAGAATTTATGTAGTCTAAAGCCTTTTTATAAGACCAGCCACATTCAATAGAGGCTTTTCTAACGCTGCCGAGTCTATCTACAGCTTCTAAAAGCCTTACTCCCCCAGGACCTAGTATGAAGTCTCCTTTCCTGGACTCAAACCATACCTTGTATTTCAC
>QMSB01000093.1 GCA_003650815.1 Thermoprotei archaeon
AGGTTTTCTTAAGACCTGTAGTGAGTGTATTTAGGAGTATTGGTGGTAGTGTGTTTTTCGAGCGGTTTTGAGCAGTATTTAGCTTAAGTGTAGCTGGGAGCTAGCTGATGGAGGTATCAGTTTCTTGTTAAGCAAGGTATATATTTTGTGGTATTAGAGTACTTAATGTGGGAATAGATACTCTCAGTAATACTGCTGTAGTTAGCTTGCTTGAAAGGGAGTGCAGTTTTATTAGAGTGGGAGATATTATTGATGAGCGCTATAGGGTTGTTGGCTTTATTGGTGCTGGTGGTGTTTCTTGCGTTTATTTAGCTGAACACTTGTATACTGGTAGGAGAGTTGCGTTAAAAGTTCTTAAGCCTAGGGTAAGGGAGATTTATCCTAGTGCTGAAAAACACTTTAGGGAGGAGGCGAGGAGGATTCCTGAGGATCCTAATGTAGTTGAGGTTTATGATGCTGGAGTAGATAGTGAGAGGAATATAGTTTATATTGCTATGGAGTACTGTCCTAAGAGTTTGAGGAAGCTTCTTGAGGAAGGGGCTTCTAGGGAGGAGCTACTTAGGATTCTCCTGGATGTTGCTAGGGCTGTGGCTAGGCTTCATGAGAAGGGGATTGTTCACTTAGATCTTAAGCCGGAGAATATTCTTGTAGATGAGAATGGTGTTGTAAAGATATGTGATTTTGGTTTTGCTAGGTTTAAGGCTGAGACTTGTAGTAGGTCTTCTGGTATATGGGGTACTCCAGTTTATACTGCTCCAGAAGTGTGGAGTGGTGAGTACAGTGAGAAAAGTGATGTCTATAGTCTGGGGGTGATTTTAGCTGAGATACTTACGGGAGAGCCTTACTCAAGAGACATATTTGACCCTGAGCTAGCCGATTTAGTGAGATGGTCTACTGACATGGATCCTTCGATGAGAATTACTGCTGAAAAATTTGTTGACACGCTTAGCCGCTATCTTAGTAGACTAGCTGAGGAGAGGAGGAGGGCTGAAGCTGCTCGAGAAGCATTTAAGCCTGCTAGAGTAGTAAAGAAAAGTGAGACTTCTATGGTTGGCTTAGGGCTTAGAATACTTGCTGGAGGTATTCTCGGCGCTATTATTCCATTGATTGGAGTATTTTGTGGAGGTCTTTGGGTAAGTTTTTATACTGAGGGTAATCTCGGTAAGAAATTAACTGCAGCAGCATTAGTAGGAGTCGTCGCGGGTCTAATACATGCAATAACGATTCCACAAACGTTATTCTCAGCAGAATTTTATGTGAAAATAATTATTGCTTCGTCAATATTTTTTATGGACATAGCACTAGGAGTTATAGGAGGCTTGCTGGGATCTTTAGGTAAGTAGCTAGCTGTAGTCAGAAGTTTGCTACTTTAGTGAATTTTATAAGAAGTATTTGAAATAATTGTTTAGTGATGTACTATTTATATTTAATAATGTCTATGGCTTTAAGCTTTAGTCTCCTACTGTTATTTCGATTGGAGATGTTGTTCCAATTTTACTTGAGTCGTACATATCGTGTACTAGTACTTTTAGCTGTCCTCGAGACTTTCTTACCGCGACTGCTTCTATTTCAAGTATGTTATTGGTTACTGGCTTATATACTATTTGTATGTTTACTCCTCCTTTAGGATATACTAGTCCTGGTGGGAGCCAGATTTTAGTTAGTGGAGCTATTGTTTGCTCATTAAGTTTTACTACTATTTTTGTTTTCTCTCCCAGTTTTAGCTGTGTTTTATCTACTAGTACTTGGAAATCGTAGTTTGGTGTAGGTGTTAGTAGGTTTATCCACTTTTCTTCATCTATTTTAGCTATGCATGTTCCTTTAACTACCTTTATTTTGTTGTGAAATACTGCTGTTCTGTATACGTCTACTTGCAGTCCATTGTACTCTACTGTACACTTTCCTGATAGTTTTATTGATGTAAGTAGGTCTATGAGTGCTCTTGTGTCTGCTGTTGAGTATAGTCTATTGTTTACTAGTTTTCCTGAAATGTAGTTGAAGCCTTTCTTGAAGAGCTCTTTTTCTCCAGCGTGGTATAATACTTTAAGTGCTTCACATGTTGTTTCTACTGGCCCAGCCCATGCTTTAACTGAACGCCAGTAGGCGTAGCTATCTTCTATTACTGCGTTTTCTTTAATGTATTTTAGGGCTTTTTCTCTCTTGTCTTCCATGTAGAAGTATACGTTTACTGCGTCTTCTATGCACTTGATCTTGTCTTCGTAGAATTCTTTACCTAGGAATAGTAGCTCATTGTTCCTGTAGTTTAATTCAAGGAGAACGCTTCTAGCTTCTTCTATCATTTTGTCTATTTCGGGGAAGCCTTGCTTGTAGACGAATTTAAGGTTTTTGAGGACTTTTACTGTCACTTCTAGGCTAGGCTCTCCTTCTTCCCACAGTGAAAATAATCCGTCTTTGTAGAAAAGCTTCATTCGAGCTATACCTCTCTTTATCAACTTCTCTACTCTCTCCAGGTCTTCGTCGAGTAGACTGCTTTTAATCGCTTTGTATATTACTGCTAGCCCAGCTAGTTTTGCTGAAGTCTGTTCCGCGCAACCGAACGGATATACTATTAGTGATTCTGCTATCTCTTTTACTAGAGGATATACTGAGCCGTATACTAGTATTCTCGGAGCTTCTATAACAGCACCTTCTTCTAAAAACACTAGTCTTGAGGCAGTCACTTTCTCTAGTCCAGGTTGCAGTATCTCTTTAACTGCTCCAACTGCTCTCCTATCTGATTCTAGGTAGGCTTTAATAGTAGTCGGCTTCGTGAGAACTAGCAGTATCCTCCCAGAGCCTTCTATCTTCTCGGTGACTACTTTGCCAGCATATTCTACTCGAAGAACTCCTCTACCTAGACACCTGTAGTAAATCGAGGCTTCCGCTAGGTCTCCCTCACTTATGTATGTTGGAGCATCTATTTCTAGGGCTAGCGGCTTAGACACTTCTACAGTTTTCTCTAATTCCTCTAAGCCTAGGTCGTAGAAGCCGTATACCTTTACCCTATATACTCCGTCTACGTCAGGGAGCTCTATCTCCCTTACTACTGTTCCCTCGACTTCAAGCTCCTCTAGTAAAATTAGCTGCCTTTCTAGAGTGACAGCTACTTCTAAAGCTTTGCCTCCAGCAGCCCCTTTCGCTGGTAGTGCGAAGGCTAGGGGCTGCATGCTAGTAACGATACCTCGCTGTGATACTAGCCGATACATGATTCTCGACTCTGAGTAGGTCTCCATTGCGAGGACTTCTGGAAGCCTTCGCTCTAGAAAAACAGCTAATGAAGGAGGAATTGCTCTAGTGAACTCTATCATTGATTCTCTGAGTACACGCATAGTTTTCGACGCTAGTTTTTCTTCTAAGCTTTCGTGCTGTGTTCTTACGTCTTCTATGAGTAGAATACACTTTATTTTCTCTGGGGAGTGGAGCACTAGCTTGAGTCTACTAGACTCTATTTTACTAGGTAGTTCTATAGAGAGCTTCGGCTTGCTTTGAAGTATTATTGGTGTAGCGTACTCATAGAACTTCTTTTTATTCATGGCTCCTACCAGGAGAATTGTGTAAGGGGAACTAGTGTCTACTTTGAATACTTGTCCGGGCTTTAAGTCTGTATAGTAGTGTTCTTCCTTTTTGCCGCTCAGTAGATCGTATACGACTACTAGGACTATGTCTAGTGGGGAGAGTATTTTTATGACTGGCTTAGATGTAATGTCGCTTACTTCTAGTGGAGAAGTCTCTACTCCTACTTGCTTAATATAGAGTCCTCTCGCTTTAACGGCTCCAGAAGTAGGTGCAGCGTGTATTTCGTATACTTTACCTAGAGCTTTAACTACGAGAGGCTCTCTCTCAGATATCTTGCTTAGTGGAATATCTATGTTTGCTGTTTCTCCAGTAGGTGTAGTTAAGTATAGTGAAAACGCTCCTGTGTGTCCTTTTAGAGAAATCTCTCCACTTAACTCGCCTTTAACTGCTTTCTCCTCTTCTTCTCTAACAACTTCTCTACAGTAGTCGCAGTATAGTCCTATTTTCAAGGGTCCTTCGTAGGGCTCGCCTAGCTTCAATAGCTTTATCTTATATTTCAGTATGTCTTCTTCTATTTTATAGTCTTCTAGTACTGCTCTAAGAATAGGTAGAGTATACTCGGCTACAGTAAAACTTGCCTCAGCCTCGCCTACCACTACTCTATATTCTCCGAGCTCTAGGTCTGGAACAGTGTATACTGCTGTGCCATAGGAGTCTAAGAAAACTTCATCCTCGTATTCTAGTTGATCATTTCTGTAAACAAATACCTCAAGTCTAGATGAAGCCTTGAGAGGAGCCCATACCAGTATCTTAGCAGAATCTCCCTTCTGGTAGACTTTTCTATCGGAAGTAGCTAAAGTTAAATCTAATTTAGGTAAAGTTACTCCATAAACCTCCTCTGACTCTACTTTAATAGACCTATTTACTAGAGATACTATGCCTTTAGATAACTCAACAGTCTTTCTAGTACCGTCTTCCTCATACTCTATTTTAATAGTCTTAAGGGGGCAGGACTCTTCCTCAAGATTTATGAAGAGGAAGAAGGAGCCTTGAGTAACATAGTTTCTCCAGCTAGGTGCCTCCATTAAATAGTAAATGAATAAGTCTTTAATAAAACTGTGCTTTAATTTATTGAGGAAAGTTAGATATAGTTCTCTTAAGTGTGAATATGGGCTACTGAATTGCGCCCGAGGGTCTTTACGGCGATTAAAGAAATGATTGGTTTACAGGATCCTGAGGTTTGTTTTCAGTGTAGAAGATGTACTAGTGGCTGTCCCGTAGCTTTCCTTGAGTCAGATTACAGGCCTCACAGGATAGTTACTGAAGTAAACTTAGGGCGCTTTGAGAAGCTCTTAGATAGTGATGTTATCTGGAAGTGTACTAGATGTTATAAGTGTACAGAGTACTGTCCTCAGAGAGTCGCCCCCTCTGATGTCGTCTTAGCTCTACAGGCACTAGCTACGGAGAAGAAGGGTCTTCTAGGAGAATATAGGAAGATGATAGAGAAGGTTGCTGAGACAGGTTTCTCCTTCGAGGTCATGGAGGTCGCTGACAGAGACTTCGAGTTCTACGATAGAGACTCTCTAGGACTACCCGAGCTCAAGTCTCCCTCGAAGATGAGTATCTTAGGCAAGATTGTTAAGAAGCTTGGAGGTGTTGAGTAATGTCTGATAAACAGATTGTAGTCTACTGGGGCTGCTTTACTCCAACTAAACAGTATGCTCTCGAGCTCTCTACTCGGAGCGTCTTCAAGGCCCTCGGAGTAGACATAGTTGAACTCAAGGACTCAGCTTGCTGCGGCTACCCCTATAGAGGAGTAAAACCGAAGCTCTGGATATTTCTAGCCGCCCGGATCCTCGCGCTAGCTGAGAAACAGGGCTACGAGAACGTGCTCGCAGTATGTAACGGCTGCTATAATTCTCTGCTGAAAGCTGAGCACTACCTGAAGGAGGATAAAAACCTGCTTAGTGAAGTAAACAGTTTGCTCGCTGAAGAAGGCTTAGAGTACCGAGGTAAGGCTAAGCCTCTACACGTAATAGAGTTCCTTCACAGAGACTTTGGACTAGAGGAGCTCAGGAAGCTAGCGTTCTCTGAGAAGCGAAGAGAACTCAAGGTGGCTGCGCACTATGGGTGTGATGCTATTAGGCCAGGTGAGATACCTAGGTTCGATGACCCAAGGAACCCAAGGAAATTCGAGGATATTATTGAGGCTCTCGGCTTTACTGCTGTCAGAGACTATCCTAGAAGACTAGACTGCTGTGGAGCCCCGCTCCTCTCAGTTAATCCTGAGCTGGGATTCAAGGTGAGTGGACTGAAGCTGAAGTATGCTGGGCTCTCAGGAGCAGACCTTTTAGTGACTACCTGTGAGTACTGCTTCGAGATGCTGGATACTAAACAGGAGCTCGCCTCTAAGATGATAGGTGAAGAACTCTCAGTACCAGTAATGTACTATCAGCAGCTCTTAGGACTCTGCCTAGGGCTCTCCGAGAGAGAGCTCGGACTAAACTTCAACATGAGCCCTATAGATACTTTCCTCGAGGAATTTGAGAGGTGAGACCATGAGTGAGCCTAGAATAGGTGTTTATGTTTGTCACTGTGGCTCAAATATTGCTGGAGTAGTTGATGTGAAGAAAGTAGTTGAAGCAGTATCTAAGCTTCCTGGAGTAGTTGTGGCGAGAGACTATGTATATATGTGCTCTGATCCTGGACAAGACTTAATAGCTAGAGACATCAGGGAGTATAAGCTGAATAGAGTGGTTGTAGCCGCCTGTACTCCAATGATGCATGAAAGTACATTCAGAAAAGTTCTCGAGAGAGCAGGTCTCAACAAGTATCTCCTCGAGTTCGTGAACATTAGAGAGCAGTGCTCGTGGGCCCATGAGGAGAGCCCGGAGGAAGCTACTAATAAAGCTGTAGCGCTGATCACTATGGCTGTAGCGAAAGCCCACTACTTGACCCAGCTAGAGGAAATCAGAGTGCCAGCTACGAAAAAAGTCTTAGTGATTGGCGGAGGTATAGCTGGTATAACAGCTGCACTCACCTTAGTGGACGCAGGCTACGAAGTAGTGCTGGTTGAGAAGGAGCCTAGTATTGGAGGAAACATGGCTAAAATAGGTAGAGTATTCCCGACAATGGACTGTAGCCCATGTATACTCACGCCAGTAATGGTTGAAGTGTCGAGAAACCCTAAGATAAAGATCTACACTTACTCTGAAGTAGAAGAAGTGTCAGGAGTACCCGGTAGCTTCAAAGTAAAGATCAAGAAGAAGCCTAGATACATTAGAGAAGACCTCTGTGTAGGCTGTGGAGTATGTATAGACAAGTGTCCAGTAAGAGTCCCCAGTGAGTTCGAGGAGGAAATAAAGTACAGGAAAGCAGTCTACATACCTTTCCCACAGGCAGTGCCGAGGATACCTGTAATAGATACAGAGAACTGCCTCTACTTCCAGAAAAACGTCTGCAGAATATGTGAGAAATTCTGTCCAGCCAAAGCAGTAGACTTCAGGCAGAAAGAGGAATATATTGAAGAAAAGGTAGGTGCAATAATAGTCGCTACAGGATACAAGCTATACGACTTGAGCAAGCTACCTGAATATAGGTATGGTAAATCAAAGAGTATTCTCACAGGACTACAGTTAGAGAGAATAGTAGTCAATAGGGTGGCTGGAGAGAAAATAGCAATAGACTTCGCTCCGAAGACCGCTGTAGTAATAACATGTGTAGGCTCTAGAGACGAAAAAGCCCTACCCTACTGCTGTAGATTCGGGTGTGCAGCAGCACTCAAGCACGCTCTCTACTTAAAGAAGCTCTTCAAGTGTGATGAAGTATACCTACTCTACCAAGACATGAGAGCTTTCGGTAAAGGATACGAAGAATACTATAGGAGAGTACGAGACACTGGAGTAAAGTTCATTCAAGGAAA
>QMSB01000094.1 GCA_003650815.1 Thermoprotei archaeon
AGATAATATAATATTAGAGATTTCAAACATAAAAAATATTATTGAACAGAATATGGATTATATACAAAATCTGAAACATAATTACAATAAGCTAGAGGGAAAGCTAGATAAATTAAAGAAAATTTACCAGAGATACTACCAAAGGAAAGCGGGCTTAGAAAAGCAGTTGCTAAAGAGCTTCGCTAATTGTAGCAAGGTTCTCGGGAAGGAGATTCGCTCTGCACAGACTCTGCTTAAGGAATATGAGCTCCTGAGAAATAGATTATTGAAAATTCTTGAAGAAAAATCAACTATTGAAAGTAAGCTAGAGTTAGCTGAAAACTCTCTTGAGCTACTTAAAAAGGCTGAGTCAAAGTGTCCTCTCTGTGGAGCAGACTTACCTCAAGAAAAGAAGAACAGTTTAATAGACAGATATTATCAAAATGTGATATTATATAAGAGTAAGTTGAAGAAGCTAGAAAAAGAGAAGGAATCGCTGAAAAACACTATAAATGCTATTGAGAGAACTGTTGATTATGTTCAGAGACTAAGCGCGAGTCTAGACGACATAGATACCCAAATTAAAGATCTACAAGAAGAGATTCTTGAAACTGAAAGAGAAGTTAGTAGTCTTAAGAACAAAATAGATAACTTGAAGTCGAATATATTAGCTAAAGTAGAAAAAAGCAGTATGAGCAGTATGGTATCTGCTTACAGTGATATAAGTGATTTATACAGAACTATTGTATCTGTATTAAGCAATATTCAAAGTATTAAAGCTAATTTAAAGAACTTATCAGCTTTGTTACTACAGAAAAGAAAACTTTTAGATGAATTAGAAAAACTTAAGCCATTCGACAAAATATATGATGATACCAAATTAAAATTAAGTAATCTTGAACAAGCTCTTAAAAGAATAGATCACAAAATAGACTGCCTAAGAAAAGACGAAGTCTCCTTAAAATCTGCGATTAAGTCACTTGAAATGAAATTAATAGAAATACAAGCTTATGAGAAAGAACTCCCTAATTTGGAGAAAAAGGCTAAAGAACTTAAGCGTAAAGAAAAAGTTTATAATGTACTCGCAAATAGAGTATTTAGCGACAGAGGATTGCCTTCGGCTCTACTTAGAGCCTATGCAGAGAGAATAGAAAATAAAGTTAATAATGTTTTATCGCTAATATGGTCTCCAGACTATAGAGTAAGAGTTAAGGTTTCAAGAGATGGAGGAGTTGACTTAGAATGCGCGCGAAGAGATTTCCTGGGAGTGTACAAACCTAGACCTCTTGAAACATTTAGTGGAGGGGAATCTACTGC
Organism: Thermoprotei archaeon; assembly: GCA_003650815.1. GTDB lineage: Archaea > Thermoproteota > Thermoprotei > Thermofilales > B15-G2 > B15-G2. The sequence goes on from QMSB01000094.1 coordinate 1,297, forward strand.
TATTGGCTTTGCATTAAGACTGGCTTTTTCGGAAATATTAGCTGAAGAATATGGAGCTAGGGTAAACGTGCTTATCATAGATGAAGGGTTCTCTCAGCTAGATAGAGAACATAGAGAAGCTCTTGTAGAACTGCTCAAGAGACTTGTGAATACCGGAATCTATGATCAAGTCATAGCAATTAGCCATATAGATGATGTAATGGACTATTTTGAGGAAAAAATAAGAGTATTTAGAGACGATAAAGAAAGGACACAAATTGAGTTTGAAAAAGGGAGCTTATCTTACTAGTCTTTTAAGTTTTTTAGCCATATCTTCGTATTTTTCGACATCTTCTGGAGTCAGGCTGGGCTGAACTCTCTTTAAGGCTTCTTCAAAGTGTTTCATGGACACCTTCTTTACTTTAGGCAATTTCTCTACTATAGTCTCTCTGAGCGCTAGCATGGCTGCCTCTCTACACACTGCAGCTATGTCTGCTCCAGTATAGTATTTTGTGCGTCTAGCCAGCTCTCTTAAGTCCACGTTTTCATCAAGAGGCATTTTCCTAGTGTGTACTTTAAATATCTCGTATCGAGCATTTTCGTCGGGCGGTGGGACATATATTATTCTGTCAAATCTACCTGGTCTCAGTAGAGCGGGATCGAGTATATCAGGTCTATTGGTGGCTGCAATTACCACAACATTTCTGAGCGGAGCTATTCCGTCCATCTCTGCTAGAAGCTGGTTTACTATTCGGTCAGTGACTCCGCTATCTCCGTAGCGCATACCCCTCATAGGTGCTATCGAGTCTATCTCGTCAAAAAATATAACACAGGGTGCAGCCATTCTCGCTTTTCTGAAGACCTCTCTGACAGCTTTCTCGCTCTCTCCTACCCACTTGCTGAGAATCTCTGGTCCTCTTACTGCTATGAAATTAGCGCCACTCTCAGTCGCGACTGCCTTAGCGAGCAAGGTCTTGCCAGTGCCAGGAGGACCAAATAAGAGCACGCCCTTCGGAGGCTCTATACCTATTTCATTGAAGTATTTGGGATACTTGAGCGGCCACTCTACTATCTCGCGCAACTCTTGTTTTACTTTATCTAGTCCTCCTATGTCGCTCCACCTGACCTCAGGCACCTCTACTATGACCTCTCTTAAAACTGATGGCTGTACATACTTTAGAGCCTCTATGAAATCTGCTCTAGTTACTTGAAGTTTTTCTAAGACTTCAGCTGGAATAGTAGGCTTTTCTAGATCGATCATGCCTTTAGATATAGCTCTTCTGAGTGCTGCCATTGCTGCTTCTCTACATAGAGCCGCCAGATCTGCTCCAGTATATCCATGCGTCATTTCAGCTATCTCGTCTAAATTGACATCTTCTGCTAAAGGCATGTTTCTCGTGTGTACTAACAGTATTTCTTTTCGCGCTCTCTTGTCGGGCATTCCTATGGCTATTTCTCTGTCGAATCTTCCGGGTCTTCTTAAAGCTGGGTCTACTGCCTCTGGTCTGTTGGTAGCCGCAATTACTATGACATTTCCTCTCTCTCTTAGACCATCCATAAGCGTCAGTAGTTGTGCTACTACTCTTTTTTCTACTTCTCCTGTGACTTCTTCTCTTTTAGGCGCTATAGCATCTATCTCATCAATAAATATTATAGCAGGAGCATTCTCCTCGGCCTCTTTGAATATCTCTCTTAGCCTAGCCTCAGATTCTCCGTAGAATTTGCTCATTATTTCTGGGCCGTTGATTGCAATAAAGTATGCTCCCGCTTCATTAGCTACTGCTTTGGCTAGGAGAGTTTTGCCACATCCAGGAGGGCCGTGTAGCAAGACCCCCTTGGGAGGCTCTATTCCTAGACGCTTAAACAGCTCTGGATGCTTAAGAGGCAGCTCGACTATTTCTCTGATTCTCTGCTTAGCTTCCTCTAAGTCGCCAATATCCTCGTATGTGACTCTAGGTACTGCAAGCTCGGTCTCCCTTACTGGTTCCTCTCTTATTACCACCGTTGTTTTTTCGTTTATCCATGCTACAGGTGCTGGCTGTATTGATGTTACTATGAAGCGGAGTGCTCCACCGTAGTAGGGCACTTCTACTATGTTTCCCCTCATTACTGGTTTATGGAGGAGATATCTTATTTTCACGTATTCTGCGAAGCTTTGGTCAAATCGTATGGGTTCGGTTGGTGCTAGTACTACTCTGACTGCTCTTTTAATTTCTGCTTTACGTACTTCTACAACGTCTCCGATAGATACGCCGGCATTTTTCCTCAAGTGTCCGTCCATTCGAATAATATCGCGTCCCTCGTCTTCGGGATAAGCTTGCCTCACTTGAGCATAAGTAATCTTTCTACCCCTAATTTCAACAAAATCACCGTTCTCTACGCCTAAAGTCCTCATGTGCCGAACGCTAATTCTAACAATCATCCGCCCAACATCCCTAGGCTTAGCTTCAGCAACCTTTAACAAAACCCCCCTAGAACTCATTATTTAACCCAAGTACACTCCTTTTAACTAAATTTAAATCTTACTCGCAAAATAGTTACGTAAAGCTCTCCAATTACGTATATCCAAGTAAGTCTGAATTTCTAAAACATATATATTCACGAATGATTGAAAGTGAGAAGAATTTACTGCAATAATATCGGTTTTCTTAAAAAACCTTAAATAGCCCTCACCAATTTATGTAATGAATGAGAGGAAGAAACTACGGTGATCAATTCAATTATTTTCTCTTATTACCAATAGCTCTAGTAGTCATAATGGATATCGTAGTGCTGCTACTAACAAAGGGATTTAAACATTACACAGAACTGGAGAATCCGATCGCTGGAGCTATAGCATTTATCCTGAGCTTACTAGCTACAGGACTCGCGGTAATATCATATAAAATGGCTAGAGATGAAGAAGAATTATCTTTTTCTGAAACTAAAGTATACACTGCATTAAAAGTGGTGGCTTTAGGACTATTAGTATACTCTGCACTATCCTTCGCATTAGTAGTAGTATTTTGTATGTTCTCGCTTTAACTTAAGGTCTCAACCATAGCCCTTAACTTCTGAACCTCACTTTCTTTCTCTCTGAGCCTCTCTTTAAGCTCTCTATTCTCTTTTTCTAGAACCGAAACTCTCTCCTTAAGCTCTTCAAGTAGCTTAAGTTTCTCTAATAAACTTCTCTCACGTGAATCTAGCTCGGCTTTACGAGCCTCAAGTCTCTCTCGAAGCTCAGCTAGTGCAGATTCCTTAGCCGCAAGTGCTCTATGATAACCTGTTAACTCTCTCTCCTTTTCAAGAAGCCTTTTCTCCCATTCAATTAATCTCTTTTCTTCCTCAATTAACCTTTCTCTAAGAGGCTTAAGCTCTTCCTCTATTTTTCTCTCTTCTTCTTCAATAGTTCTCTTTAACTTGTTTAAGTACTCTTCTTTAGATTTTATTTCATTTTCTAAACGAGAGAGCTCCCCTTTGAGACCTTCTAAGTAACTCTCCCATTTTTTCAGCTTCGCCTCTTTTTCGGCTAGTTTTCTTTCTTTATCAGCAATTTCTTCAACTTTCTTAAAAAGTTCTTCATACTTCATTTTAACTTCTTCTTCCCTTTTACTTAACTTTTCTGCCATGATATTAACTCTAGCAATTTTTTCTTCAAGTTCTTTAGATCTTTTATCAAGAGACTCTTTCTCAGCTTCAAGTCTACTCTTAAGTATGTTTAATTGCTGCTCTAAAACTTTAAGATTCTCTTCTTTAGCAGCTAACTCTTTTTCTTTAGCTAAGATCTCATTTTCTTTTCTCTTTAAAAATTCTTCTCTTCTGCTTATTTCATCTAATACTACACTTAAAGACTCTCTCAATATCCTCTCTAGCTCAGAAGGTATTTTTTTCAGTAAATCATTTGAGTCTTTTACTAAGCTCCTTGTACCGGCTAGAGCCTGCTCGGCGCTTCTAATAGTATCGTCTACTCTACCCATTATTTCCTGAAGTTCTTCAATTATCCTTGCGTTATGTCTTTGAACTTCATCAACTGCTGTCAGCTTATCCTCCATTAGAGAAAGCCTTTCTTGAAGTTTTTTAAAAGTCTCATCAAGCTCCTTTATTCTTTCACTAAGAACAGCTGCTGCTTTATCAATACCTTCATTAAATTTAACCGTAAGTCCTTCAGCATGCTTCATTAAATTCTCAGCAGATTTAACTAGTAAACTTAACTGCTCTTTCAACCTGTCCTCTAAAGTGCCTACATCACTCTCTATACCCTTTCTTAATGTCTCAACTACTGAGATATACTCATTTAGTACTCTCTTATGTTCCTCTAGTGCAGTAGTAGTCTTTTTATCAAACTCTTTAAAAGCCTCTCTAAGAACTGCTATTTCTTTAGAGAGAGCGTCAAGCTGCGTGCGGATCAGCGTTATATTTTCTTCAATAACCTTACTAGAGGTTCTCTTTAGAAACGACATGCCCCTCGTATTAAAGCTGAGAGAATGCTAATTAAAACTTATCTCTTTTACTGTACTTCGTAAAACCTAGATATTACTCGTGTAACACTCCCTTAACACGCTGTTCTAAACTAGTAAGCCTCACGGATAAGTCTGCGACCATTAGCTCAAGTTCATGGACTTTAGACCTCGTCTCGTCGAACTCTTTTCTAACAGTTGTAGATAGCTCGTTTACACAGACAGTAAGATCCTCGATCTTAGCTCTCAACGACAAGATATCACCCTTTATCTCATTCATAGACTCCAGCGTGACAGTTACTTGGTCTCCGAAACTCCGTTTTATTAGCGTTAATTCATTAGACATATTCATGTAGAAATCTTCAAGCTTATTAATGGTCTCAGTGAGCTGAGACACTGCGTTCCTTACAGCATCAGCTACTTCTTTAGGCAACTCCTCGGAGAGTTTATCAGATGTAGAGCTTAAGTCCCTTAGATTTTCCTTTAATTCGTTAGTAGTATTTACTAGAGCAGTAGTCTTCTCGTCAATTAGCTTAGCTACACTCCCCAATGTTCTTTCAAGTTCATTAACTCTCTCCGAAAGCAGTTCGATAGACACTTTTAGGGTAGAAATCCCTTTATACAAAGTTCTTATAACCTCTGGTAAGGCTTCGAGCAATGTTAATAGATCACTATACTTATCCTCATAATTCCTATCCACGCTAATTTTCTGTTATTCTGCCTTAAAAACCTAAGTATACTCCTTGGTAACACTCGGCATATGTTTCTTTAGTAACGTGAGAAAAACTAATAAATAGGGTCTGCAAAAAGAGTAATGCCCGGTGTCCCGGCCATAGTAAGGGGGACCCACCCGGTCTCATTCCGAACCCGGAAGTGAAACCCCTTAACGCCGTGCTGAGTACTGCGGTCCGAGAGGCCGCGGGAAAGGCCGGTGCCGGGAGCCGGGCTCTTTTCTATTTCAAAGAAAATGCTCCCCTCTATAGAATAGTATTGATGATTAATAGTTGCTATACTAGTCGGGTTTATTATAGGGAGAATAGCTCTCTAAGTTACCTAAAGAAGATCTTTTATTTCGTAAATAGGGCCCTGAGACTCCTAAACTTATGTGTAAAAATATTTATCTGGGTTTTGTTGAAGGTATGTGATTGCTATGAGAGTGGTTCGCTACGAGGAGAGAGTAAAAATTCCGGAGAACGTAAAGGTAAATATTGATGGTAAAAGAGTTACAGTAGAAGGCCCGCTGGGTAAAATTACGAAAGACTTTTCACATGCTAGAGTCAATATAAGGAAGGAGGAAGGCGAGATAGTAGTTGAGACGTTCTTCGCTAGAAAGAAAGAGTATGCTGTAGTTAAGACTATCGCATCGAGGATAAACAATATGATAATAGGAGTTACCAGAGGCTTTAGATATAAAATGAAAGTAGTCTACGCACACTTTCCTATGAGCATTACCGTAAACAATGAAAAAAGACTAATTATTATAGAGAATTTCCTTGGGAGAAAAGAAAAAAGATATGCAAAAATAGTTGGTGATGTGAAAGTAACAGTTCAAAAAGACGATGTTATTGTCGAAGGAATAGATATAGATAGTGTCTCTCAGACATGTGCAAATATACATCTGGCGACTCACTTAACAGGTGAAGAGAGACTATGTCCTCATGGACGTGAAGGAGGCCCCGGAGTCCTTGACGGAATATATCTTTACGCAA
>QMSB01000095.1 GCA_003650815.1 Thermoprotei archaeon
AACTTTAAGAAATCTAAAGATAAAGACACTGGTATTGAAACTGTACGTGCTCCTGTGCAACTTGCTATTCCTTACCCTTCTGTAGAAGGTATCGTAGCTATCTTAGAAGCAGGCGGTAAAGGCTTAGAGCTTTTATTAGAAGCTATGGAAACTGTAGTTAATAGCGCAGCTCGTGATATTCTATACGATGCAATCGCTCTTACAGCAGCTACTTTCCCTGTAGATAAGATTAGCTGGGAAGCTATCGCTAACATTCCTAAAGTTACACGCCGTGGCGGTGGTATACCTAAAGAGCAGTGGGAAGCTTTTGCTCAGGATTACATCGCGGTTATGCCAGAAGCTACAGGTAAGACTGTAGAGCAGATTAGCAATGCAGCTAAGATCTTGCTTAACAAGCTATCTGCTGTTAAAACTAACGAGCCTGTGTTACAGCTTTTAGTAGAACAACTTGCGCTTTACGTAGAGTGTTCTGAGCAAGCAAGCGAATACTCAGATTGTGTTGAGTTCTTACTAGCTAAAGCAGAAACATTCCTTAATGTTTCTGACGAAGAATTACTTGCTAATCTTTAATAGCATCTAAGCTCACAGCTATAAGCCCGCACCCTAGCGGGCTTTTTTAGGTTAGTGCTTTGCAGAGAGTAAAACCTTAACCTAAAAAATAAAGCTATCTTATCTAAAGGTGTGTATGTATGAGAAAATATGAAAGAATCTGGACTCGCTTAAAGCTATGCAGAGAAGCTACAGTAGAAGCTAAACCAGAAGCTCACCTAAGAATCTTCCGCGCAGTGAGAAAAGAGAAGATGCAAGACTTGGCTTTTAAGCTACAGTGCTCCATGGGAGGTAATAGATACCGCCTAGCTTGGGAGTCTGTAGGAGATACTGTTTTATTTAAACTTGTGCCTGATTTACAGACACTTAATCTATAACCAAGAACCCCCCCCTTTCTTATAGGAGAGTATAATATGAACCCAGCTTTTGAGATAAAAGAGAAGCTTGCTAACTTAGAGCAAGCATTACTTGAGGCTAGCCCTAACATGGCTACTAAGCTAAGAGATATTCACCGTAACCTTAAAGCAGATGAGTCTTTAGTTAGCCTGCTTTCAGAAGAAGAATGCTCAGTGCTAGTTCGTGGGCTTAAGAAGCAGACTGCTACTGAGATAGCTACTTCCGTAGTTAAGAGGAAGCCTAAGAAAGCTATGGCTAAGATGACTCTGGCAGATTTGTAATGAGCGCCTTGTTACTAGCTAGGCTTGCAAAGATAAAACAAGTAAGAGAAGCAGAAGAGAAGAAGCTAGAAGAGGAGACAGGAGATTTAAGCTCTCGTTCTTCTGCTCTTAACTCTACTCCTTTATGGACTCTCCTGCATATCTATAACAAAGCTAAGCATGAGTGTTATATAAATAACATGGAGGGAGCTAAGGCTTTAATAGCTTACCTCTCCCCTATAAAACTATTCTACTCTGATGAGTACCTAGACTCTATAACCATACCTCCTATGTTTAAGACCTATAGCTTACAGCAATTAGCTAAGTACGTAGCAGGGTATGGAGATAACGGAGATTATTCAGATGAAGCTATGCTTAGGTGGAAAAGAGCAGAGAAAGAACTTGCTCTTATAACAGCTAAGTATTTTACTGAGTTAGAAAAGTAAAAGATAGTTACTTTATGGAGAAAAACTAATGGCAGAATTTTGTAAGCAGTGTAGCTTAGAGCTGTACGGAGAAGATACTAAAGACTTAGCTAATCTTCTTACAGCTAAAGAAGTTAAGCAGAAGTTTAATGTAGTAGCTCTATGTGAGGGTTGCGGATATACTCTTGTAGATAATACAGGTACGTGCGTAGCTATTGACTGTGAGAAGCATGGAGAAGCTAACTTAAAACTTAGCTTAACCCTAAGAAAGGAGTGCCCCACTAATGACTAAATCTTCTGAACTACTAACAGAGCTAGAGGAGCTGTTAGATAGTCCTTTGGCGGATAGTCCTCTGGTAGATGAAAACCTAGGAGGAGCTAGCTTAGATACTATGCAGTGCTTAGATGCACGCCTATCCTCCCTTGGTGATATCCCTGTGTATGTAACCTTACAGGAAGGTGAGATAGATCCTAGATTAAAACTCTTATCTCATTCCTCTCGTACCTTATTACATAAGTGCCCTCGTAAGTATCAGCTCTATCGCCTTTCTTCTGAGCAAGTAAGCTTAGAAGATGAAGCGCAAGCTAAGCAAACACTTACCTTTGATTACGGTACTATCGTAGGTATAGGTATGCAAGGTGCGCTAGAAGGTAAGAGCGAAGATGCTATATTTCTTGAATGCTTCTTAGCTTGGGAAGGAGACTTACTAGAGGTAAATACAAGACAGAAGAAATCTTTCTGGCTTGCTATGTTTGCTGTTAAGAAGTTTATATCCTTACGCGCAGGAGGCTTTCTGGAATCTTATGAGCTAGCTTACTATAAGAACAAACCAGCAGTAGAGCTTAGTTTTCAGCTCACTTTACCTAACGGTTATAAGTATAGAGGCTTCATAGATGGTGTGCTTGTACATAAAGTTACTGGCGAGGTATTAGTTCTCGAAGCTAAGACCTCTAGCGGTACTGCTAACAGTGCTATGTTTAAGAACAGCGGGCAGGCATTAGGCTATAGCGTAGTGCTTGATGTTATGTTTCCTCATACTTCCTCTTATACAGTTCTATACTTAGTATATGAGACTAAGAGCTATGAGTATGTGGAGCTTCCATTTAAGAAGTCCTTACTAAAGAGAGCACTATGGTTACAAGAGCTTCTTATAGATACTCAGCTAATAGACCTGTATCACTCTTATGATACTTACCCTATGCACGGAGAGAGTTGCTTTGATTTCTTCCGTGACTGTGAGTATATGGGAATCTGTACACTGAGTACAGAGAATATAACTAAACCGCTTACTGCTAGTATGCTAGAAAGAATAGAAGCAGACTCAGGTAAGTATGATTTTAAAGTAACCTTTGAAGAGCTGTTAGAAGCTCAGGTAAGTAAAGGTACTTAGCCGCAGTGACTAAGCACTCTGGCTCATTGAGTTGTTAGAGTGCCGTTGAACTAAGGATAAGCTCATGTATAAAGAACTTAAAGGTAAAAAGGAATCTAAGATTATCGTAAACAATGACACCGCTTGCGGAAATGTCGAGTTGACCTTAAAAGTAAAAGACAAAGAACTGTATGCTCAACTGTCAAACGGAGAGCTTTTTAGTTTAGCTTTGGCTCTTCTTGAGTGCGTAGAGCACACTAGATAAGGCTTTATAGCCATACAGATAACCATCACCGTGCAGTATATATCAGTGACTATCTTACAATTGTGTCACTGTAAAAACTTACCAATATAACACAGGAGAATAGAAACTTATGGCTAAACTAAGTAGTAAGAAAACAAGTCAGACCCACCGCTGTATTATATACGGCGCACCTAAAACAGGTAAGAGCTTGATAGCAGGTAAGCTAGCAGAGCATTACAATCTTATATGGTTTGATTTAGAGAATGGGCACGAGACTCTCTTCCAGCTTCCTGAAGCTTGGCAAGAGCGTATAGAGCTTATTAACCTGCCTGATACCCGCTCTTATCCTATAGCTATAGAGACTGTACTTAAAGCAGTAAAAGGAAAAGTCACTATCTGTGAGGAGCACGGTAAGGTAAGCTGTATGTTATGTAAGAAGTTAGGGGAGGAGAAAGCACCTGTTGTAACAGTAGACTTACCTGCGCTAGGTCATGAGTCAGTAGTGGTCTTTGACTCTCTTACTCAGTTATCTAACAGTGCGATCTCTTTTATAACTAAGAATCAGCCAGATGATTATAAACTGTGCTTTGATGATTGGGGTAACTTAGGTAAGCTCTTAGATATATTCTTATCTCACATACAGCAGGCAGGGTACAATGTAATAGTTATCTCACATGAGACTGAGGCAGAGACTGAAGGTAAGAAGAAAACTCTTGTCCCTGTAGGCGGTACAAGAAACTTCTCTCGTAACATAGCTAAGTACTTTGACCATGTAATATATGCAGAACGTAAGAACAGAAAGCATGTGTTCTCTTCATCTACTACTTATGCTACTACTATCCTTACAGGTAGCAGAACAGGGGTAGCTATAGAGGAGGGAGAAGAACCTAGCTTGCTAGCTATCTTTAAGCCTGAGTTGTTTGCAAAGGCAAAGGCAAAGGCAAAGGTAGCAGGAGCTGCAGGTGCAGGAGTGCCTATACAGAAAGCTACTTCTACTTCCGCAGCTAAAGCTAGCTCTATACTTAACAGGCTTAAAAAGAAATAAAGTCTATTAGAAGAAAAAACTATTTGACCAATCTTCTACTTACTATATAATGGCTTCACAAGTTGAGGAAAAGTAGTCACTTACAAGCGATTAATAACCTCCTCCTTTACCGCAGACGCGGTTACTTGCAGGGCTTACCTGCTATCTTATACACTTTATATAATACAGTATACTAATACACTTTATATAATACTTAAACTTAATACATACTTACAGGAAATACAATTATGTCTGATTTAGATGCGCTACTTGATGTTACACTTGATGACTTAGAAGATTTACCTGAGCATAAGCCTTACCCAGCAGGTGCTCACCGTGTGTTAGCTACCTTTGATACTAAAGAGATTAATGGTAAGTCTGCTGTTACCTTAGATCTTAAGCTTATGGAAAGCTTAGAGCTAGCAGACGCTAGCGAAGAAGCTCCTAAAGAAGGTGATACGGCTGGCACTATGTTCATGCTCGATAATGAATATGGCCGCGGTAACTTAAAGAAAGTAGCTATGCCTTTTGCTACTGCTCTTAACCTTAGCTCTATCCGTGACGTAATTGAAAACGTTAAAGAAGTAGAGTGTGTTGTTATCACAGGTGTCCGTAAGGATAAGAATGATCCAACTAAGTTATACTTAGATGTTAAAGAAGTGCAGGTAGTATAAGCAAGTACTAGTTATTTAGTGCTCTTAGCTTCCACCTAATTAAAAGCCCTCTCGGTTGCAGTTATCTGTAGCTTAGAGGGCTTTTCTAGTATTAGAGGTGCAGAGAAAACAGAGGAGAGTTGTTATGCTAGATCATAAGATAAGAGAGCTGGTCAGTGAGCTTACTGCCGTAGCTACTTCACATAAGAACTGCCAGAGCTTAAGACAAGCCCTATCTAGAGTAGTTAGTGAGGCTCTAGCAGAAGAGGATAAGCCCCTAGCTTTATTTACATGCACTGACTTTACAGCACACTACCCTGTAGGTGGAGCTATAATAACTATAGCCTCTACTTACGGTCAAGCCCTAGCAAACATAGAGAGGGTACTTAAAGCTGATGGCTTAGAGCAGCACATAGAAGCTAATCAAGTAAAAAGACTATCTGTAAAACGTATCTCTACCCGCCTATTAGCAAACGGAGATTATTAGCATGAAGATAGACTTAAAGGCTCATATAGCAGGGCTTAGAAAGAAAGAAGCCTCAGCTCCTAAAGAGCAAGGAGATCAGCTTATATTCTGGGGAGGTAGTGCAGATAGGTCTTACCTTCCTCAGCTTAAAAGCTGTGTAGGTTCTTATACTACACTAATCCGCTTAGAAGAAGTAACTACACTGACCACAGTACAGATTTATTGTAAGCAGAAAGGAGTTACTAAGGTAGTATCTTCCTCCCTAAGCTTGCTCAGAAAACTACTTAAATGGGACAAGCGTAAAGCCCCTAGCTTAAGTAATTATGCAGGCTCTTATTTTACTATAGCAGGCAGGGCAGTAGCAGGAGAAGAAGCTACTGATATAGAGGTAGTCTTTATACCTCCTCTTAAACAGCTAGTTACAGTAACTTATGGGAAGTATCTTACCTCCCGCCTTATAACTAAACTAACAGCTCCTGCTGACTGGTATGTTCCTACAGAATTTAAGGGCTTTGACCTGCTTACTCCAGAGAAAGAGCCTGAGCTGTTTACTTTATTCCAAGCTGCTGATCTTATCTGCATAGATATAGAAACATTCAGAGAGAATGCTACTATACGTTGTCTTTCTTATACAGCCTTCTACCTAGATTCTAATACATCTGCCTCTGTAGTCCTGCCTCTTGATACTGAGTACGCACTGGCTATTATGCGTAAGTGGAATTGGGAGCTTAAAGCAGGTAAGATATTTCAGAACGGTAAGTATGATATAGCTTACCTTACTAGATACAACGCGCCTGTATATAATTACCTTTATGATACAGCTAACTTATTTCATTGCTGGCTTGCTGAGTTACCTAAAGACTTAGGTTTCCTTAACGCCTTTCTTATCCGTAAGGCAGTGTACTGGAAAGACTTAGCAGAGACTAATGACCTGTATGAATACTACCGCTATAATGCTTTAGATACATGGGGCACAGGTAATGCTTTCTTAGCCATGCTTAGAGAAGCGCCTGATTGGGCAGTACAGAACTATCAACTTGAGTTCCCTCTTACCTTTCCTTGTCACCTAGCTGAGATGACAGGTATAGCCAGAGATATGAACACACTGCTGGAAGCAGAAGCAGAACAGAATAAGATTATAGCAGAAGCTACAGCTAGCTTAAATGTTATATTAGATATACCTAAAGGAGAGTCCTTTAATACTAACTCTCCTAAGCAGATGAAGCAGCTACTTAGAATCCTAGGATGTTCAGACTTACCTAATGCAGACGCTAAAGCTTTAGCTAAGGCTCGCTTCCGTCACCCATTTAATGCAAGAATAATAAGCCTAGTACTTGCTGTACGCAAGGCGCGTAAGCTAGTATCTACTTACCTTACTCCTGGTAAGGAGTTTAGTAAAGGCATAGCAGGTGTATCAGAGCACCCAGAGGTATCACCAAGAATCTTATTCTCTCTTAACCCTCACGGTACAGATACTAGCAGGCTTGCTTCTAAAGAGCATCACTTCTGGTGTGGATTACAGGTACAGAATATACCAAGAGGTGACGCAGTTAAGCGTACTCTTAAAGCAGACCCAGGCTTTCTCTTATGTGAGGTAGATTTATCTCAGGCAGAGTCAAGAGACACAGCTTATATTTCAGGTGACGCTAACCTTATACAGAATGTAGAGCACAGCCCTGACTTTCATTGCTCTAACGCAAGTGCGTTCTTTGGTATTCCTTTTGAAGAACTCTTTGATGTAGCTACAGGTAAGGTACTTAATAAACCTATCAGACAGATTGGTAAGCCAGTAAACCATGGAGCTAACTATAACATGGGAGCTTATGTTCTTATTGATACCATGGGAGAGGAGAAGATACTCTTAGCTAAGAAACTGTTAGCTCTTCCTGTTACTTGGAGTTACGTAGAAGTAGCAGAGTACTTACTTGCTCAGTTTCATAAGACTTATCCTGCTATTAAG
>QMSB01000096.1 GCA_003650815.1 Thermoprotei archaeon
GCTATAAAGTAATTAACTAATATGTAGCTACTAGTTGCCCTTAAAAAATAGAGTTTAAGACTTATTAGATAATACGAAGCTCCACTTAGTAACAAATAAAGAATTAAAGAGGCTATAAATATTAAAACATTACTCTTCTCCACACGGAAATGGAAGCTATTTATATTTTTCATAGTCTACACCCTTCAGCACTATATAAGACAGCACTATCAGTGTATATCAGTCCCTAAGAACTATAATTAATTAACTACTGAAGTAATGTATAATGTTAGCGCCAGACTGATACTCAAATTCTATATAAGGAATCCTGAAGCATTAGTGCTAGAATAGTGAGGAGGGATATATTGAGTGCAATTACATAAGTTTTCAATATTATGCTTTAACACCACTCATCTGGTAAAATTCAACAAATAGAGTTAAATTTCAATTACTTTTTAATTAAAAAAGTATTAAAAGATTTAATTATTTAGCTGTAAGTTTTAGTAAGCTATATTTTTATCTTTTTTGCTAACTCTTCTAAATTTTCTTTTTCTTCTTTTTCTCCCTTATAATCATATATAACGGCAGCGACTAACATTTTGACATATTGTAAAGCCTTTTCTGCTAGTTCTTTGTTACCGAGCTTGCGAACCAGAAGTGAAGCATAGCCTAAAGGAATCGCTTCTGATAAAATATAATGCTTAGTATACTTTAAGCCCACTGGTAATTCCTTATTCCATTTCTCTAGTACTCCTTTAACTCCTCTCCTTTTAATGTCTTCAATTAAGGGTTGAATAAGATATAGGAGAAACTTTAGATTCTTTTCGGCTACTCTCTTTATAGCTTCTTTCAGCTCCTTATCACTGACTTCACTTAGATCTCTAAATTCTAGTTCTATAACGACGTCTCTGTAGTATAGAGCCCAGGGGTCTAAATGAGGACAATAGCGTAATAACTTAATAGCTTCTCTAGGCAGTTTTGTATGTCTCATATATTCCGCGATTACGTGATCTGACTCTTCGCGAGGTATTTCAAAGACATTACTTCTCATGAACGGTATGTAGAGCTCAGGTAGTCCTCCAGTTGTTGGTAAAAATATTCCCCATTTTTTCAACTCTTTATTAAGTTCGACTAGCTTCCTCCACTCTTCTTCAGTTATCTCTGCTTTTATTTTTTCAAGAACTTTTCTTCTATGCTCTACCTCCTTTTCAGGCCACTTCCCCTTAACCTCCTCTAATAACTCTTCTTCTTCAGGTGCATGTGGTAAGCATCGCATATACTCTAGCAATGCATTCACTCTAGATTTTTCTTTCACTCTCAGCGGTAGTTTGGGTAGCGTTCTATATGACTCATCTCCCTTAATTTCCCCTAATATAGCAACAGAAGAGGGAAGAGCTAAATGATGTAAGCGAAGAATATCCTTTAACTCTAGTTCTATTTTTAAGTAGCCCTTTCTTAAAGCTAGATCTATGTCTAAAACAGCTAAAGGTTTTGCTGTCCCAACAGAGCCTTCAACAACTATTCCTTCTTCGATGAGCTTCCCGACTAGCCTCCTTAGTTTAGAATAAGGTATGCCAAGCTCTCTCTCCATGGCTCTTAAAGTCCGCTTATCAGGTCTAAGACTATTTACTAAAAGATAAGTAACTATTTCTCTCATAACTTCTTTTTCAAGTTCTTCGACTCTTCTACTCAGATCTAAGTACTCTTTTATAGGACTTTCAGCAGTCATCGATTAATATATAATCAATTGATTATATAAATCTTTCGATCAATTTAATCAATTGATTCTAGACTGGTTAAATCATTATTACTTAGAGAAATCAAAGAGAAAACCTTCCTCATATAGAAGAGAGTTTCTACATAAGTACTCTTGACTTTACTATAAATGATTCAAAACTAGACTTACAATAAGTCAATGAAATAGCATATATCACCATACATGAGAGAAACAAGAACGTAGGTAAAAGTACTGTTATGAAACATGCTTTAAAGAAAGGTAGAAGCTGAGTAAAATGCCGGTAATCTTAGTTCTCTTGAATACTTGCTCTGTTTCGTAACAGAATGTTCTCGAAGAGATCTCTAGTTCTCTGCAATTATTACTAAGACTTCACTACTCTTGTAGCCGTGTTCTAGTGCTGTCTTTTCTACTTCTCTTATTTTATTCTCTAGTCTCCTTCTGGTGTTCTCGTCCTTTATTGTCTTTACAAGAAACTTCGTCTCTTTGCCCCACTCTTTAACAAATACTTCTCCAGGTATCTTTCTTTCTCTCTTTACTTTACTCCATGTAGCTTTGCTGAAATACTTCTTCACTATATCTAAGTAGTCTTCTGGCTTATGTAGACCCCATAGTTTTACTCCTTTAGCTTCTCTTAAAGCCTCGTGGTAGAGGTCTTCTATCATTAGTGAAAGAGCTTCAGCAGGGTCTTCCGGCTTATATAGATACTTGTCTACTATGATAAGCTTTCCTCCAGCTCTTAGTATTCTCTTCGCTTCTTTTACTGTCTTTTCTACCTCTTCTCTTCCCCCGGCTAACTCATGTAGCACTAGTATTGATATAGCGGTGTCTATAGAAGATTCTCTCAAAGGTAGGCACGCAATAGACCCGCACACTAGGTGTAGTCTTTGCTCACTATACTGTTTTTTAGCTTCACGTAGCTTACTGAAGTCTATTTCTACAGCTACTACTTCCCTTACTCTAGGGTTTTCTAGGAGAGACTTAGCAAATCTAACTCTACCAGCCCCTAGGTCTACTACTATTCCCTCAACAGAGGCTAAGACTTCCTTAAACACTGAGGTTAACTATTTTACTGGAGATTTATGCTTTCTGTGCTGAGTTAAGAATTTCTTTAATTTTCGAGCTTAGTATGTAGCTTAATGCCTCTTAGATCTTGTAAACTTAGAGTATTTACTGAAACTGGAGTTCCGGCTTTCTATTCCTTATTACTTAGTATACTACATGCGGTTGAAAGAGTTTCCTCTGCTTCTCTAATGGAGGCTATTCCTACTGCAACTGATTTAACAAAATCTAAACTAAATACATACTCAAGCGCTTCTTTTACTGGAATTCTTCCCGCTCCTAGAACCTTTTTCCCTACGATACTTAGCCCTGAGTCTCTGTAGAGGGCTAATACTTTGTCGCGGTCGCCCATGAAGATTCCCTGCTTGTTGACAGGAGCCATTAATACTTCGGTGAGTCTGTGCTTCTTAATGAACGGTACTGTTCTGAGAGGCTCGTGGGTTACGAGCCCGTATTCTAGTCCATGTTCTTTAAGTAAGTCTATTTGATTAAGTATTTTCTCTAAATCATGTGTATCGACAATGGATGCGTGTACTAGTGTTATAGCCGAGTCTAGTTTAAGTACCCAGTCTAGGCTGTTCTCGTCATCTGGCATAAGTGTAGCTACTACTATTGGCTTGACTCCAGTTCTCCGAGAAGCCTCTTTCACAGCTCTAGCGATGAAAGAGTATGTGAGAAGCTGTACTCCTATAGCGCCTTTTTTGAAGCAGTACTCTAAGATCTTAACTATGTTTCCTGGATTTAATACGAATCTATGGTAATAGTCATATGACTTAAAGCCGAACTGTCCTGCTGCTATGAAGGGGGATGATCCTACTAGAACTCGAGGTACTTTAACTCCTTTCTTTAAATAAATCTCGGGGATAGAGAAAGTATTCACATTAAAACCTGAGAACTACTTGAAGTCCGATACTTTTCTCATTTTATTTAGCTGCTCCTCTATTTCGTCTTTGCTGAATATTTTAAACTTCTTAGTCTTTACGTCTACTAGAGCTACGTCAATTAAGTCCTTTTTAGCTCCTCCTTCAATTGTTTTATCTAAGGTGTAGAGAGCTAGCATGAGTGCTCTTTCTAATCCTAGCTCTAGACTATAGTTTTTCTCAAGTATTTTCAGTGCTTCCTCGCTTCCAGATCCTATAGCGTGTGCATAGAAGCTTATATATGTTCCCTGAGGATTTGTTCCGTAGAGTTTTGGCCCTGTGGCGTCTACACCTGCTATAAGAAATGCTACTCCAAACGGCCTTACTCCTCCGTACTGAGTGTATAGCTGCTTTATGTCACATATTCTTCGGGCGAGTGTTTCTATTGGTATAGGTTCATCATATATTAGCCTGTGTACTTGAGCATAGACTCTTGCGCGGTCTATTAGTACTCTAGCATCTGAAGCAAAGCCTGCGAATGTTAAACCTACGTGCTCATCTATTTTTTGTATTTTGTCGAAAGGCTCTGCTAGAGGATACTGTCTCTTATTCAGTACTGCTAGTACTACTCCTTCCGCACACTTTACTCCGAGAGAAATATAGCCTTTTCTTACTGCTTCAAACGCGTACTCTACTTGGTAAAGTCTGCCATCTGGAGAGAAAATGGTTATCGCTCTATCATACGCAATAGACGGAGGGAGCCCCATTCTACTACCTAGGAGAATAGAATTAAACTAGCTTAAATTCTTTATTGACAAGAATCTAGTATTTTCGCTATATTACTGATGAGAAGACCCTTAAGCAATGAGAGTTTAACGAAATACTACAGTCGATAAGGGCTCGCTGTCTGAAAACCTTAAACTCCTTTTCTAGCTCTAACGTGTGCTCTATATTCCTAACCCTCACTTCGCTGTAATCTAGCTTAATTAATCCATATATTATGTGAAGCGTAGTAGTTTCACCTGCGCCTAAGATATTAGTGGGCATTTTACCCAGACTATCATTGGTCCGGGTTCTCTGTTAGCCCAGGCGTAGTAGGGTATTGCTGTAAACTCTACTTCTTTAAGCGAGTACTTTACTTCACTTATTCCTTTATATAGCTCGTTTCCCCACTCCGAGCTGTCCGTGGCGTAGCCTCTGCCCTTTACTACCACTACTCCTCCTAAAAGCTCTGGTGTATAGAATGCTTCGAGCTTAGCGTCTCTAGGTACTATTAAGTCCCATACGTCGAAACCTCTGTTGTCTACTTGCTCGAAACAGTATACGATTGGCCCTCTCTTAATGGCTACTCTACACGCGTGATTGAGTACCCAGGGGTGAGAAGCTACTAGGACTACAGGCATATCAAGGTATAGTTTCAGTCTATCTCCTCTCCTCCAAGTCTTATGTACTTCGAGATAAGTGCCTGGCACAGGCTTTGTCTCTAGAGGCTTTCCATTTAAGAATACTTCAGCTTCACTACACCAGCCAGGTATTCTTACGAATATAGAGAATTCTTTTTCTTTACTGGGCTCCACTTCGAGTTCTACTTCGCCCTCCCACGGGTACTTAGTGTACTGATTGATAGTAATAGAAGTGTTTTCAAGCTCTATGTTGGCTGTGTTCTCGGCGTAGAGGTGTACCCATACTCCTTTATCTGAAGTGCTGTAGAAGTACCCGGGAACAGTAGCTAGTAGCCTAGCTATATTTGGTGGACAACACGCGCATCCAAACCATTCTTCCCTCCTATGTTTTCCTCTATCTGCTAGAGGATTTACGTAGAAAAAGTATCTTCCATCTAGCGATATTCCAGCGAGAGCAGCATTGTAGAGAGCTAGCTCTAGTATGTCCGTGTATTTTGCTTCCGCGGTAGCCATGAGCATTCTCCAGTTCCACATAATATTAGCTACAGCCGCACATGTCTCGCAGTAGGCCCTAGTGTCGGGTAGCTCATAGTCTTCTCCAAACGCCTCTCCTTCATGTCTAGACCCAACGCCTCCAGTGACATACATTCTCTTCTCGACCATGTTGTACCAGAGTCTAAGAAGAGTCTCGAAAAGAGAAGTTTCACCAGTCTCTAAGTAGACGTCAGTAGCACCACAGTTTAAGTAGAGAGACCTGACAGCGTGTCCCACAATCTCGTCTAGCTCTCTGAAAGGCTTATGGTCTATCAAATACACTGAGCCTCCTACAAGCCCCTTACCTCTCTCGTCTATGAAAAACTTCGCTAAGTCTAAGTACTTTTTACTCCCAGTAGTCCTATACAGCTCTACTAACGCCATTTCTATTTCAGGGTGTCCTGGAACACCTTCTCTTTTCCCGGGCCCGAAGATACTGGCTATGTGGTCAGCTAGGCGTACAGCAGCATCTAACATTAGTCTGCTACCTGTAGCTCTGTAGTAGGCTATAGCTGCTTGGAAAAAGTGTCCAGCACAGTAGAGTTCATGCATTCTAGTCAAGTCCCTCCATCGAGCCTCTTTGTTAAAAGCATAGTAGGTGAATAGATAGCCGTCTTTATCTTGAGCCGAGACAATATCTTTTGCTACAGAGTCAGCTATTTCACCTAGCTTCTCGTCGTACTCATAGGCTAGAGTATATGCTAGTGCCTCAAACCACTTATACACATCAGAGTCATCTGCTATTCTCCACTCAATGTTCTTATCTCCTCGAGCTACTCTCCTGAAATTCTCTATTCTGCCAGTCTTCTCTAAATGCTCGTACTCGACTAGAAGAGTTACCTCACGGAGAGTCTTTATTCGAGGCGCCCAAAATACATCTTTAAGCTTAACAGCACTCAAAGGTACTGGCTTCAGTTTAGCATAAGGGCTACTTGAAGTATCTACTATGGTACATTTCATTCTATCCATAACTATCACACAGGAATCTTTTATATAACTTATTTTTACTCTAGTAAGATTTTTCTCTCAGAGTTAGAATTTAAACTATATTACTAAGTATTGTAACCTATTTAATGTTACATGATATTAGAAGTATTAAATACTCAGTTAAACACATCTAAGACAATACCATTTAGCTTTTTGTTTACTAAAGAATATTACTCTAGCCTAATCCTTGTCAATAAGTCGTCTAAAACACTTAAACTTTCTGTAAATGTCTTTTTAAAGACTTCTCAACAGTGACTCCTGTGTCTCTATAACTGTTTCGCTCTCTTTTCTCGCTTTAGACTTACTTTAGTCTTTAAAGTAGTCTTTTTTAGTTTCCTGTAAACTATGTTTAGCAGTACTCCTCTGTAATGTAGTCCACTTATACCGTAGTTCTCGATGAAAGTTTCTGAGAGGACGGTATTGGCTTTAAGTCTCCTGTAGACAAGTCTTCTCTAATGCCAAACAGATACTAGGTCACTACTAGGGAGGTGAGAGCTCCCAACTGTAGTATTCTATTCCGGCTGCCTCTCCTCTAGCGTGTCCCCCACTGCTCATAGCTTATTTCAGAAACAGGGTAGCTGGGTTCAAGTACTCTAGAGTCGGCTGCTCTATAGGCTTTATCTACTATATCGAATGCTACTCTAATTA
>QMSB01000097.1 GCA_003650815.1 Thermoprotei archaeon
GTGATACCTATTTTCTAACTGCTTTACGGCTTCTTTTAACGCCTATTGATGTTAGTGTTCTTGCTGTTTGTCTTAGGCTCTGGGTCTGAGAGATAGAGGTATATTGCATAGAGCACTACTTCTACTGGGGTCCGCTCTCTTAGCATAAAGTAGGTTCTGCACATGCTATTATACTAGAGAGCCGCCCCCCGCCAAAAACCTTAAGTTATCAGCATCCTCCACCTTACAGAAATGCTTATATTTTTTTAGACGCGTCTAATTTTTCTGTGAAATTAAGTAGCTCACTAGAGGACTACTTAGCTGAGATATATAGACTTGAAGAAGCATATGGCTATGCTAGAATCAGTAGGTTAGCTAGAGAGCTTAATGTAGCTCCAGCTACTGTTTCCAAAATGGTGAAAAAGCTTGAAAAACTAGGCTTAGTAGAAAGAAGACAATACGATAGAAGGATAAAGCTCACAGAAAAGGGCAGAGGTCTGGCTATGAAGCTTCTCCATAAACACTATGTAGTCGAGAGCTTATTCATAAATATACTCGGTATGGACCCCGTTGATGCACATACCTTAGCACACTATCTTGAGCATATACCTGATACACTACTAGAGAAGATAAAGACTAGAACTCCATGTCCTCCGAAGATATTTACGAGAAGAGGTATTAGGCTAAGCGAAGTGAGCGTAGACGCTGTATGCAAAGTGATAGGCTTTAGTGAACTCAAATCTCTCTACGACTTTCTCTCAGAACACGGCATTTCTACAGGAGTAAAATTCCAAATAAGAAATAAAACAAACTATTACCTAGAGGTACTTCATGAAGAAAAGACTCTGAGAATTCCTGTTCACTTAGCTAAACTTATTCATGTAGAGGTGATAGAATAATGATTCCTCTTGCTTACTTGCCTCCTGGAACAAGAGCTAGAATAGTTGGTCTTACAGGGGGCTATGGTCAAACACGGCGGCTAATGGAAATGGGGTTTACTCCTGGAACGCAGGTTGAAGTACTTTCTAGTGGTCCAGGTCCTCTCTTAGTCAAAGTTCGAGGAGTAGTAGTAGCTTTAGGTCGAGGAGTAGCTAGTAAAATTATTGTTGAGCCCATGAGGTAACTAAGATGAAGAGAGAGATAGTAGTTGCTGTAGCTGGAAACCCTAACGTAGGGAAATCCACGTTATTCACTATCTTGACCGGAGAAATAGCTCATGTAGCTAACTGGCCTGGGACAACTGTTGAAAGAAAGGAGGGCATTAGGAGGCACAGAGGCAGAGTTATAAGGTTTGTTGATTTACCTGGAACTTATTCTATATCTGCTACTTCTCCTGAGGAGATAGTAGCTAGAGAGTATATTGTGAGCGGAGAACCAGACTTAGTGCTAGTTTTGGTTGACTCAACTGCTCCTGAGAGGACGCTCAACTTGGCAGTCCAGGTACTAGAGCTCACTTCAAGAGTAGTCATAGCGCTCACTAAGGCTGATGCAGCTCACAGCCAAGGGATACATATTCACGTAGACAAGCTCGAAGAAAAACTAAGGGCCCCCGTAGTGCTTGTCTCGGCACTTAAAGGTACTGGAATAAGAGAACTCTTAGATACAATACTTGATGTCGCTGAGGGGAAGAGAAGCGGAAAGAGTACTCTCAGAATCAACTACTCGTGGCTTGAGCCGTATATATCTGAAGTAGAATCTCTGCTAAGGAAACAGAATGTACTTCCTGAGTATGATAGGCGGTGGCTCGCCATAAAGCTGCTTGAGGGTGACAGAAGACTTGAGGATCTCCTAATTCAAAAAGGCTTAAAGACTGTTGTCGAGAAAACCAGGTCTCTCAGACAAGCCATCGAGAGGAGCACAGGTAGGAGTATAAGCGAACATATCATTACCTCGAGATTCAACTATGTTGACTCTATTGCGAGAGAAACTGTAGTAAGAGTCCCCGCCCCCTCGGCTCCCATGTTTTCACGTATTGAAAACCTGCTAATACACCCTCTCTATGGACCTCCTCTAGGGCTTTTAATACTGCTGGCCGCGTTTACGGCTGCCTTCGCGCTAAATACAGGCTTTCCGCTCAATATCGTCTTCTCGTCTATTGGGCTGTCTGAAGTAGCTGAGCTAGTAGAAGAGTACAGTCTTAGTGGTCTCGTAGAGAAAGGATTCTCTATTCTCGGAGCAAAGACAGCTGAAATACTGTATGCTGCTGGAGCCCCTTCTTGGGTAGTAGCGCTGATAGCTGAAGGAGTTATTCCAGGTGTAGGCAGCGTTCTCTCCTTTTTCCCCTTGATAGTCATAATATATGCTGCTCTCTCAGTAATTGAGGACAGTGGGATAGGGCCTCGAATAGCTGTGTCGATGAACAGGTTCTTCAACTACTTCGGGCTATCTGGTAAAGCGATATATCCCTTTATGATAGGATTAGGCTGTAATGTGCCAGCTGTCCTAGCATCGAGAGCCTCTATTGAAGAAGAAGAACGCAAGCAGATAATAGTGTCTGTACCCTTTGTGCCGTGCCAAGCGAGGCTGATAGTTATCCTAGCGTTTGTCACAGCATACTTCAGAAAACCTGTTTTTCAGGCGCTGTCTATAATCAGCATATATGCGGTGGCTCTCCTCCTCGCTCTCGCAACTTCTCTAGCTACAAGGAGAGTGTACTTTAGGAAAAAGACCCCGCCCGAGCTTATTTTAGAGATTCCTCCTATTCATAGACCTTCTTTTAAAGTAGTGTGGTGGCTTACATGGGACTACAGTAAACACTTCCTGAGAAAGGCAGGAACGCTTATAGTTCTTTTAAGCATAGCTACATGGTGGCTTCTGAGCTACGGTCCCGGCGGGATTGTTGAAGATGTAAGAGCTAGTTATGGCGCCATACTCGGAAAAGCTATTTCACCTCTACTTCTGCTCTACGGTGTCGGCGGAGAAAATGCCTGGAAGACTGCTTTTGCTCTCATACAGGGTCTGGCAGCAAAAGAGGCGCTAATAGAGACTATAGCTGTAATGCAGGGAGGAGAAGTATCTACAAAAGAGGCGCTTCTAGCTCTTGGACTAACTCCTCTCCAGGCATATAGTTTACTAGTTTTTATGGTGCTCTATGTGCCATGTTTCGCCACGATAGCGGCAATATATTTGGAGACTAAAAGCCTTAAAACCACTCTTGTCTCAATGCTGTACATGATCGCCTCAGCCATGATTATTTCATTGACAATATACTACTTAGGTCAGTTAATCCTACTAGTAGCTACTTAGTTAATGGTAAATACAATGTGTATGAGTGGAGGCAGAAGCCTTCTTTTAAGAAAAATCTTCTAAAGAAAGTCTTTTCTGCAAGGCACCTAATTTTAATCCTCCTTACTCCATAAAAGGAGAGAACTCTTGAGAGGCTTTTTAAGACTTCACTTAAGAGTCCTCTTAAAGCAGCTCCTTCAGAACACATTAGTAAGACTACTTCACCGTCTTTTCTAGAAACTAGGATACATTTACTGGATTCTCTTTGTGAGACTAAGACTATATTATTCTTTAAAACCTTTTCTGATACTTCTGAATCAATGATATTTAGATCTGAGTACGAGGAAATTTCTGAAAAGGGGATTTCTGTGAACTCAGGGGAAATCTTTTCTTTACTTGTGGGCTTCACGAAAATAGCTTCGTAAATTCTCATTCCATGCTTTATGAAAAACTCAAGAACTTCAGTGCAGTGTACAGGTACTTCTGCTATTATTCCTGAAAAGAACTCACCTCGAGCTTTCTGTAATAAGTGCCTCAGAGTTTCCTTTAGTATATCTTCCTTCCAGTAATCAGGACTGAAAATGAAGCTTTTTATTTCAAGAATTTTTTCTCCTAATATTTTAGAGAGAAAAGGTCTCTTAGCAAGAACTTCTACGGCTAAGACAAATCCCCCTACTTCCTTATTTTCTACTAAAAGCATTATGCTGTGTGATAGCCCTTGTAAATAAAGTACATCAGAGAGATTCTTTGGAGCAGAAAAGCCTACGACGTATGAAGACATAAACTTCTCTATTTTACTAAAATCTGCTAACGTACATTCTCTTACAAGCACTGTTTAGATATTGCTCTAAGTAACAAATAATTTTCTACTTGACTAATATATTTTATCAAGCCGGAAGTGTATTAAATACCAATCATCTATAGGTAGATTACTATGAAGCTACCGCTGATCAGCGTACTGATACCTGTTTACAGAGAATCAGAGCAGCTAGAAAGTCTACTCGATCAGCTTCTCGAAGAACCCTATGAGAAAAAGGAAGTAATTGTTGTCATAGACGAGCCTACAGAAAAAAGCCTAAAGTTGGCAGACAAGTACAAAGATAAAGTAAAATTTATCTTCAATAAAACGCGTCTAGGGAAAGTTACGGCATTAAATAACGCAGTTAAGCAAGCCTCCGGTGAAATACTTGTTTTTATAGACAGCGACATTGCTCAAATAAAACCTAAGAACAGTTTCTTGGCGGAAATAGCTCGCGCTACAAACCACTATGAAGTAGTTGAAATGAGCAAAAGAGTTTTTAGAAAAGGAGTACTCTCGAGACTTGTTCACTACGACTACCTAAGCTATAGTGCTATTAACTGGGTTTTTTCACGTAAATTAAGTAAGTGTCTGGCAGTTAATGGTGCAGCGTTTGCTATTAAGAAAAGCGCATTTGAAAAAATAGGGGGATTTTCTAGAGTAGTTTGTGAAGACTTAGATATAGGCACAAAGTCATATTTACACGGAATGAAGTATATATTTCTCAACAATCTCTCTGTGTATATGCCTGCCCCTCCTTCTTGGAAAACATGGTTTAAGCAGAGAAGGAGATGGGGATATGGTGTAGCTCAGTGGATTTTTAAGTACTGGAAAGAATTAGCAAAATTCGTTAAAGAGAACCCTCTATTAACAATACTCGGATTACTGATGCTAATCCCCTCGCTGGCAATCTTCTTCATATTTATTTCACTGAGCCTAACCTTAGGAGAATACCTGGTAGTAACCTTTATTCTACTTACTGCGCTGAAATACGACCCTATTTTAATTATCTTAGTTTTAATTTCTCTGGGATACTCTCTTTACAGGAACCTAATACCGCTAGTTATAGCTACTGCAGCAATAATGGCTGTCTTCTACTCTTTTGCTAGAAAGCTTGAATACGAGTTCAAAATATATGAATTCCTCCTATACTACTTCATTTACTCGCCAATATGGTTTCTAATACTAATACTCAGTTTCATTCGAGTGTCTACAAAAAAGGAACCTCCTAGAGACTGGAAAGTATAACAATTATGATAAGAGTAATATCATTTGACCTTGATGGAACTATTATCGACAGAAAGTACAATGACTATTTTTGGCTTGAAGTAATACCGAGAACATATGCTGAAGAAAAGGGCTTAAAGTTGAGTGAAGCTAAAAGAATTGTCTACTCAAAGTATGACGAAATAGGCGATAGCGATATAAGATGGTATCTACCCGACTTCTGGTTAAAGTATCTAGGTATTAAAAGAGATTTAAATGAGCTAATACGCGAAGCTTTTAGAGAAAGTAGACCATACCCCTATGTAAAACCTCTTCTATATATCTTATTTAAAATGAAAATTAAGATAATTCTCTGCACTAATGCTCCTAGAAAACTAGCTACTAGTATTCTAAATTGCCTCTCTATCAAAAGCTATTTTAGAAAAACATATTCGTGTGTAAGCGACTACTCCCTAGTAAGAAAAACTAGAAGTTTTTACGCAAAAGTCATTAAAGACCTTAAAGTATCTGCAAGCTCGATAGTGCACATAGGAGACAATTTTACTTACGACTATAAAATACCAGTATCTCTTGGAATAAAAGCTATATTAGTTAAAAATCCTGAGACATTAAATTATTTAAGCCTTTATCGCAGAATAATTTCTATAAACATATGATTCACAAACAATACTTTACTGATTCTCTAAAACTATATTTTAATAGCCTAGTGGATTTAATTACGTAGTGGTCTAGTATGCGCGTCAAGCTAGTCAAAACCTATATCCCTGGGCTCGATGAAGTGCTAGGAGGAGGATTACCTAGACCTGGAGTCGTGTACCTAGTAGGACATACTGGTACAGGAAAAACAACACTCTGTGCTCAGATTCTCTACGAGAGAGCTAAGAGACATGGTGAAAAAGGACTCTATATATGCACCTCAGAGCACCCCTCTCTTCTCATTTCTAGATTAAAGTCGATGAATATAGACTTCGAAAAATTAGTAGAAAATAACTTAATTGAAGTAGCTTATGGTACGCCGATTTCAGAGAAAAATATAGTCACTACTTTACTGGAGGAAGTCTTAGCCAAAGTAGAGACAGGAGAATTCTCTAACATAGCTTTAGACAGTATAACTTCCCTAGTTAATTTCATACCAGTAGTTAAAGTAAGAAGTATTCTAGGTTCGCTCTATAAACATATTATAGATAAAAGACTTCTCGGAATTCTTGTAGGAGAAATTTCGCTTACAGGTAAGTCGCCTACAGTTGGAGTAGAAGAATTCATGTGTGATACTATTATTAAACTAGAGCAATACGAGCGGGCAGAAGGATATACTTTAAGATTAGTAGTTCTTAAGAACAGAGTTGCTGGACACAGTAGAGCGTACTACGAGATATCGATTACTGATAAAGGCCTCGAAGTACTAGCGCCATTTAAGCCATGAGAATAGACTACGATAAAGTAGTCTTAGGCTGGCTATCTCTATCAATTCTCCTTTTAGCATATCTTTTCTTCAGAGGAGGAAAAGCTTATCTTTCTCTTGAAATCTTTTCATTAAGTCTCTTATCCCTCTACATCTGCATATTCTTTGTAATGTCGAGTTTAATAGGATTAATACTTTCAGGACATTCTTTTGAAAAAGAGCAAGTAGAAATTTTTTCTGGATTAGTAGCAGTAGCATTATCTCTTGTAGCTGAAACACTGTACTATTCGCCTGACATAATATTCTTAAAATACTTACTCAGCAACCTCGGCTTTGCGATAGGAATTACTATACTATTTCTTTCCGCGGAAAATTATTTCATCAAAGTAGGTGTTATAAAAAGTACTTCACGTACTTTCAAGCCATTTATAGTATTTTCACTGACAATAATCGTAATATTATCTATTTTCCCATTGGTAATAAGTATTACATTTAAGGAAAATATTCCATATCGAATAGAGAACGATTATATTGAAGTAATA
>QMSB01000098.1 GCA_003650815.1 Thermoprotei archaeon
AGCGAAACAATAATATATACTAATAACTATGTAAAAAACGTTATCGCAGAACATCTCGAACAATTATAACCACAAGCAACTAAGTATTTCAAGAATAGTCACTTGAATTAAATAGTCTATAGGAAAGTTTTATAAAATATAGGGAAAGGTCTTAAAGTCGGCTACTATGCTCATTTCTGATAATAGCTTAATTGTAGATACTAGTAAGACTTAGCATAAGCGTTTTTCTTATTAATAGTGAGCTCTGGCAACAAGAACTGGATAGACTTCTAACTATATTTTAAAGAAAGAACAAGTTATCTATATTTTCCTGAACCACACATCTGCGAAGACTTAAAGCTATTTAGCTCAATTATCTCTAATACCTCTCTTAAACTCAAAAATCTTCTATATAAACAGAAATTGTAGTCAAAGTAGTTGGTGATAGAAAAGTAGTATTTAAGATAGAGAGCTAGCTAATTTCAGATTCTATCAATACGAAGTTTAGGCAATTAAACTAAGCTATATTCTTTAAACCATATTTACTAAACCTTACTTTACATTATTTCCTTTAAAAATTTTGATTTCAGAGAATCTGTGAGAGTGTTCTCTCAGCGAAACACATTAAAAAAGTTTATATGTATTAAAGAGAGCTTTAAAACGTGTTAATAGACTCAAACCTGGCTAAAAAGCTAGTAAGCATGAGTGAAAGTACGGGAAGAGAATATGCTCTTATAGTCTACGAAAATGGATCGAAATACTTGTATAGATTAAGCTTAAGTGGAGGCTCACTTCCTATATATTCATCTAACATAAAATATGTTTTTCATACTCACCCTGTCCCACGCTACACGCCTTCACTAGCAGATATAGTCACAGCATATAATTTAAGCAGAATAAAGGGAGCTCCCGTCCCACTGTATACAGCCTCTAGGGTAGAGGACGGAATAGTTGTCTATGAAATAAAAATACATCCAAGTGCAGACATAAATAAGATAGCTGAAGAAATAATTCCAATAGAGAAAATAATTTCAGAAGACTATGAAAAATACTCTAAAATACAGCACTACAGAATGCTATCAAAGAGACACATAACCATAGCGAGGTATCTTCTAGCAAACTAAATACTCAGTACAGTTAAATATAGTAGACTATTAAGACCGAGAGAACACACAGTTATATTTCTATAGATATCTTGTTTAAGGAGAAAACGTCTAATAAAATATGCCTAGCAGTCTATAGAGTAGGAGTACTAGTAGTGAATCCATAATCTCTTAATACCTACTCTATCGAAATCCCTATCCTCATTACTACTGCCTGTAAACCATAGTTCTCTATCGTCGCCACATGTATAGCGTCCGACAGCTTAAGCCCATACTTAGTCATAAATACCTAGCCTTCAAGTATTCACTTACACCTATAGGCAGTATATCCACATAAGGCAACACAGCTCTATCAATAAAATCTAGTGTATCAGCAAATGATACTCCATACTTCTTCCTAGACA
Organism: Thermoprotei archaeon; assembly: GCA_003650815.1. GTDB lineage: Archaea > Thermoproteota > Thermoprotei > Thermofilales > B15-G2 > B15-G2. The sequence continues at coordinate 1,487 of QMSB01000098.1, forward strand.
CATAGATCATTTCATCTAAAACAAGTACACTAGTATACAGCAAATAATTCAATAGTAAATCTAGCCAGAAGTCCTTAACAAGCTTAGCCTCAGCTCCAGGCATTCTAACATTCAAGTATACCAGTAAAGAAGAATCAACAAAAACCTTTATCTTCAAACTCCTCCTCTAAATCAACTTCAGCTAAATCACCTAACCTAGCCTCCCTACCACCTATCTTCTTCCTCCTCTCCCTAATCCACTCTACAATAGCCCCCGGCTCCTCTACTCCCCTCAAAATCAGCTTACCTTCAGCAGGCTCAAGTATCACATATTCTCCCTCCCTAATCCTGTAAGCTTCCCGAAAGATCTTAGGAATAACAATCTGACCCTTAGAACCAACCTTAACTCTAAGTTTAACCAATAGTATCACCAAGTATAACCATAGGTTTAACCAATATGAATCTTCTCACTCCACACATCTAATTCCACTAGCATCAACTCTAACAACAGTACTATTTCTCGTAGCTAACAGCTAACATTTTATCAACGAATCTCTTATACCATTCAAATTCCCGTGAATTAACTAAATGTATTTCAAAAAGATTAAAAGACCCTAGTTTACTACAGATCCTAGCCCTAATTCTAGCCTTCTCCTCAAGGTTTTCTTCAAGAAACCCTAAAAACTAGAGTCCACCTACTTACTATAAACACTAACAGAGAGGAGAAATCATTAGCCTCGAGCAAGACCCGGCCAGACAAGTACTTATCTCCTAATACTTACTTAAATAAAACTTCAGTCTTCTAAAGTGCTCAACCTTAATACTATCAGACACAGGCCCCCTACCAGGATAATAGCATGCAAACACAGGCGTACCCAACGTCATATCACTCCTCAACTCCCTAGAAGGAACAAACGAGCCAACATACTCCCTGAGACCAGTCTCCTCTCTCCTAAGAAACACTCTAAGAGCAGACTCCCCTAAAGTACAAATAATTCTTGGACTGAGAACCCTGATTTCCTCACGTAGAAAACGCTTACAGTAACTAACACTACCCCCACGACACTTCACAACATAACTCAAATAAAACCTACGCTTAGCAAAAGCCTCTAAACTACGACCACCAATCAAACCAGCCTCAAACAATAAATCAAGAAACTTATCCCGAAAAACACAGCCACTACTTAAATCATAAAAGAAGCCAGACACAGGCTCGTAAACAACAAACATGACTCGAACACCAACAGGAATATAGTCTAACACCAACGAGTAATCAGCCTTCCTCGACCTAAAGCACAGACTACACTCCTTCAACCCTTTAATAAGCCGATTAAAACCAACATAAACCTCCATAACCCCGATAACAATAACACAAAACCAAATAAAATATCTATCTACCAGAAACAATTCCAATAAACCCAAACAACTCTAACTAACTCCACAAAACTATCAATCAACTCAACACCACAGCAAACCTCTTTCCACAATACCCGACACCTCAAAACAAGTAATAAGCTACCACTTCAACAAACACGTCAAAGCAATGTGGAAAGGAAACACAGCCCCAATATACAGTGGCATGAGACTCACTCTAGTTAAAATCTACTACTTCGAAGAAAAAGACGCACCCTTATACACAAGAATACTATGCTAACTACCAGGGGCATTCTCAGCCATAATAGAGCTAGGCAAAGCAATACTCGTAGCCCAGTTCTCATGCAGCTACGAAAAACACATAATGCGCCAAGCCGACACATACGACATAGAAATGCCACGCAGATACTACATATAATCAAGCACAAGCATACAAAAAGTACCACCACTATGGAAATACGTGGAAAACAAGAAATGGGTATTCAGAGAAGAACTCGCCACACTAATAATAAAACACCAGTAAACCCAAAAACCAAAACAACAAATCAATAAACACAACACCCCAACAATAATACATCCCCATCAATTCAATAAAATGACTACAAACAAAATCTAACCAAAAGAAACCCCTAAGAACACAAGCCTTATTACTCAATAAACCTATTGTCCACAGAGAGGTGCTTTAATGCCCCTCGATATCAAAAGAATCGAAAGAACTATACTTGAAGCGAAAACAACCTTAAAACTACTCGAGAAAATCCTGAGTAAACCGCTGAACGAGTACCTAGACGACGAAATATCGATCTACGCCGCTAGATACGCGATAATCAAAATAGTTGAAGCACTAGCAGTCATTGGAACACATATACTTGAAACAAACTACAACTACACCCCAGAAACATACAGCGAAGTCTTCGAGCTACTAGGAAAACTCAAAATAGTATCACCTGCAACCGCAAATTCTATGAAAAAACTAGCTGGACTAAGAAATCTCCTCATACACAGGTACTGGGAAATAGACGACGAAAGAATATATCGTGAAGCAAAAACCTCAGGCCTTAAAGCCATAAAAAAGTTCCTAGAAGAGGTCGAAGAATATGTTTCGAGAAATAGGTAAAGCCCACTACATACCGCCAGAAGAAAAGAAGAAAATCGTAGAGAAAATAAGGCGAGTACTCAGCACAGAAGAAAACATAGTATTCGCAACAATATTCGGAGGCTTCCTCGAAAACAGAGCAGTCCACGACATAGACATAGCAGTATACCTAGCTAAAATAACAGACTTCTTGGAAGACCAGCTATGGGCCCAAAAACTATCACAGAAACTATCCAAGACAATAAAACTTCCAGTAGACATAATCATACTAAACTACGCGCCACTCTGGCTAACATACAGAGCACTCAAAAACAAAATAATACTAGTAGACAAAAACCCAATACTCAGAACACAACTATACCTAACAGCAATAGACAACAAAACAATAGCCACAATCCACAGCACCCCCCACAAAAAGAACCCTAAACATCAATCTAATAGTACACATACCGCTTAAACCCCCTAAAACCCTAACACCATCTTTAAACACACTTCAGCAAAATCACTCAAACAAATTCCCCTCACCATACAACAACTCATCAACTCTCTCCGAATCACATTTCCCGCTTCACCCACATACCTCAAAGTCTCTAAAAAAGCTTCCACACTACCACTAAATTTACCAAGCCTCCTACTCAAAGCCCTAATAAACATCAACACAAACCTAAACACACTCCCAGCCCCACCCTTTTTCTCCAACTCCTCACCAATCATAACAACACCCACATATATCTCCTTCCCCACAAACAGTCTACAAAAGAAAATTTAGATCCTAGAGCACAACAGAGAACTCTCTTAAAGCAACCTAATTCAAATTCCCGAAAACTACTACTAAAGCAAATAAAATATTTCAAACACAGAGTTGTCCCCAAAGTAGCAAAAGAACAGTAAATATTATTAAAGAAAAATAAAACTTATTAGAAACTGTAACAGCTAATAATTGCGTATACACATAAACCACTACACAAGAAAAACACTATCCACACAGAGTGCATAAAATCGCCGAAGGGCAAACACTTCTGGGTTTCAGTGGGAACAAGAAGAGAAGTAGTAATTACTAGAAGATACTGCGGCAGCCGCTGGATAGAAGAAACATATGAAGCATTAATGGAAATCCGCCAATGTTGCTGGTGCAAAATATTCATAAAATACCCGCTGAAACTATGGCTAAAACACGAGAAGTGAGCCTAACGCTAAGTATTATAGGCTACAAGCACACAATACCTGTGAATTAAATAAAAGCACTCAAATAACGGCCAAATATAATACAAATAGATAAACAAAGTGAGGATACTTGAGGAAAAGAAAATAACTATGGTGGTAGTTAAGCTAATTTCAGCAGTTTAGCCGTAGGGCCAAAATATCCCTGCTCACATGGATATATTAAAGCGTAGTGTGCTTCTCTAGGAGCCTGAACAGCGCTTTCCTTTAGCGGAGAAAGATTTTTAATCTCTTTAATCAACAGAAAGTCTTTCAAGTAATTCAACTGTATCTTAAACGGTATTCTGTCTACAGGATTATTTCCGGCAAAAGTGTGCGCAGTATCGGCTTCGCCATCCTGTAGTACTTCTATTTGAGCGTAGGCTTTTTCGAAAGGATTTATTTTCACTAGTACGTCTAAGCCCTTAACACTATGTATGTCAAGCATATTTAGCCTAGAACTCGGCGTAATATCCCACTCTATAAGCCCGCTGTAGTCATCAGTAAACAGGTCGCCTCCATACTTTACTATAGCGAAGCCCACTGGCTTAACAAAATAGTTTTCACACCCATAAAGCCTAAGCCATCCCCTAAAGTTCCTAGGAACACTACTCTTAAACCTTATTTTCAGCACAATTTCGTCAACGCTCTTTTCCTCAGTCCAGAAGAAAGCTCCAAAAGACTCTTTCGAGAAAACATCTGGTGCTCTAGCTTCCTGCCTTAATTCTCTCAGAAAAGCTACTCTTAAGTCCTTGAGTTCTCGCCTACCACTATTTCTAAGAGAAAGAAGTCTAGTAGACTTCTCGTATCTCGCTTCAATTTTCCCCAAGTTCCTGTAAATCACCCATATAGGACTAGACCACGCTCTAGCACCATTACGCTGCACTACTCTCACGTAATAGTAGTTGTATGCTCTCAAAGGCTCTGACTCGTCGACAAACTTGAAGAAAGCAGTTTTCCCCTTACATATTTTCCGGTAAACAACTCTACCGTTTTTAACTACTTCAACTCTATCAAGATCCTTTACACCTTCTACACTTACCTCGAGAACAGGTCTGTAGCTCGGGTCGTCGACTACTATTTCTTCTCCCATTAAGCGGCCATCTATACTAAACTTAAGTTTTATTCTATCACTTGTCAAAGCATATACTCTACGCTTATAGAGAGCCTCAAACAGAGACTCTCTTGTAAGCTCTTCAGCGTAGATAGCTGCTAGCCCTGATCCAAGAGGATTAGGCATGTGGTAGGGCACGAAAAACTGGTTCAGGGAATTCAGTTTAAAGTCCTTAGGGACTCCTAGCCGAGGCAAAGCAGCTCGAATACTGTCTCCCGGCCTACAGTCATGTGAATCACTTCCACCCACAAAGCCAAGCCTATATCCTCGCTCCAAAGCATCCACCACAAAGAATCTAGGCAAATTATCCGACAAAACACACTGAAAGGGATTCCCATAGTACTCGAAAACACCCCACTGAGAAGTCACTTCAACCAGCCTATCGTACTCAGGATCATAGTAGCTCCAGTCAACAGGAAAATCCGTTATAGTCGGGTGATGAGGCACTGTTATCGCCCTAACATTATGTTTCCTGAGAAAACTCCACAAGTCTCTCGGAGAATACCCCCTAACCCTCCACGGATACTCACCGAAATCAGTACACCTAAAAATAGGAGCATCATCCACCAAAAAATACACATTCCTATGACCGTAAACATAAGAAGTCCACTCATAAGCACTAAACGTCACAAACCTACCCGGCGAATACCACTCAGAAGCCTTCCTCTTAATCACATCCCATGTCTCATCAGAAATATTATAGTCGTGGTCAGTTACAGCAACAAAATCCAGCCTACTCCTCTCTTTCGCAAACTCGTAGATCAAGTCTATAGTCTCTTCTGGAGCTAGCTTCCTAGCCCTATAT
>QMSB01000099.1 GCA_003650815.1 Thermoprotei archaeon
ACATACTTCTATCTACTAACTATCCAAAGATATATAAAATTTACGAAAATAACAATACTATATAGAAACTAACGAGTATATGATTCGGTTTCAATAGAGTTAACTAGATATCTTTAGGTGAGCCCGGTGGTGCTCACTAATATTCTCCAGAGTTTCAGCAATTGTCGAAACTCCTGTTTTAGATTTATTTTGTCTGATACCTTTTTCTCACTTTCTATTTTAGTTTCACCGAATGCCTAAGACTTTAGCTGAGGACCTTGACGTACTCTTAGCAGTATTCGATGGAAAGCTAAATAGTAGAATAGTCGAGAAACTGAGAACTATAAGAGGTAAGCTCGTTACCTTGTGGTACAAAGGGTTAGTAAAATCTAATCACTCAGTGATGGAATTTGTTTTAGCTAGCTATTTTTTATTAAGAGGTTTTAATATTGAAGTAGAGAAATCACTTGAAAATAATCTTGTTTGCGATATTTATGCTGAAAAAGACGGCTTAAGCTATATAGTTGAAATAGAGACAGGATTTGTTCCTCCATCAAATGCTATAGATCCTGTTAACTATAGGAGAGCTAGGGAAATAAGTAAGATAGCTAGATACAGTAAGTACTCCGATCTCTTTGCTTTAGCAACTCCCCCCTATCATATCTTGCAGATACCTGAAGAATTGGTAGTATCTCCGGGAAAAAGAGATTTAGAAAAACTTCTTGAGATGAAGCAGCTTTTAGATCAATACTATAAGTCTCCACCAATTTCTGTGAGAGACCTCTTGGAAGCAAAAGTAGATTATGTGTACATAGTCGATGTAGACCACTTAAAAATAATAGAAATAAAAGCAGAAGATTATGTAAAAAATATCTGTAAGAAATCGATACTCTCTACACGAGTCTATAAACTCGTAGACATTAGATAATCTTTCCTAAAACACGATATACTTACGTAAGAATCTAGCTCTATAAAGAAGTTTAAGTAGAAGTAGGGGGCGCGGTTTCAGCCCCATATACTCCACTTGGCTCCTGACTGCAGCGGATACTTGCCGGCCTCTCTCCCCGAAGGGAGAGGGGCGCGGCGTTGTATCCGTTGCAGTAGGGGCCTCGTGGAGTATATTGGGGCGTACTGCCGCGCCCGGCTATTATATTCCTTTCTAGAAATATAAACCTTTCTATGGTTATTTTCAGATATTATCTATGTGTTAGTTTAAGTAAATATTTTTATTTTATGATTAGTTATTTTTGGTATAAATATTTCTTGTTTTAGTTAAAAGGATAACTGTTTGTTTGCCGCTTATTTGATGTAGTATGTGTAGTTTCATCCTTACGTATGTAAAGTGTAGTTGCTCTAGTGCTAACCTCTCTCAGTTGAGTACTCAGGTCTTTGAGAGGAAGGTGTTGGGAATATTATTGCTATGCTTGCTAGAGTGGTTAATATAGAAATAACTCCCAGAAATATTGTGGCTATTTCTGCTTCTATAAGTCCTATAACTGCTAATGACATTAATATGAGGAAGTAAAATATTATAGTGTAGCAGGGTGTAGCTGTCTCTTTCTTAAATATTACTGATAGTAGTAAAAGAAGCCCTGCTCCTGAGCCTACTCCACATACTAGGCTAGTAGTGATATTTGCTTTTAACGCATAATTTACTCCTATAATAACATTTGGTATAAGTTGGGCTAGTCCAGTAAGTGTTGCAACTTCCTTTTTCTCTATTATATTCATTCTCTCTATTTTTAAGAGAAATAATTGTATCAAAATTATTGGTAAAATCAAGGCTAGCATTGCTGATAGGCGTTTGAAGAGAGTTATAGTTCCTGCTTCAAAATCACTATCGAAGTGTGAGAGCCCTGTATATTCAAGTAATATTACCTTTGCTTTCTTAAACATCAAAGCAATATCATTATCTCCTAGAATACTTGTCTCTATGGTAGTTTCTCCCCTCTTTCTAAAGCCTAGACTTAAGACATTATCTAAGTCTACGTCCTTGTTTGTTATCAAGTATATTCTGACATACGCGCTACCTGTGTAGGCGTTTGATACTCTTAGGGGATAGCATGCTTTACTGCTTTTGAAAACGTATTTTATTGGCTCTACCATGAATCTATAGTGTTTCACTTCAACTATATCTACACTGGCGTACTGGTATCCTTCAGCTAAATACTTACTAAATATTTCTTTAAATACCTCTAGTTTTGAAGGCGATGGAGGATCTACTCCGTATTTTTTAGCATAGTACTTAACAAAATTTACTAACTCTCCACTGTTATTGAATTTAACAAGAGCTAGTTGATGTACTCCTATTTTCTTTTCATAAATTACCTCTACTTCACCTTTACTTAAACTCCTCTTACCTAAGGGAAAGCCGTACCCCCAAGGAGTCTTGTAAAATAGCTTATCTAGGCTCCAGAAAATGGTCATTGTTGATCTTTTAGCCTCAGGTACTGTTTTAAAAGGTAACAGTTCTACTAAGTACAGTTTATTCAAAGTGGGTGATATTTCAACTTTAATGATAGTGCTTAAGATTAGTACTTCATGTGTTCCGTTCCACGCTATGATTGCTAACTGTACGTTGTCTTCGAGGGGTATTACAGGTATAGGGATTGACATTCTATCGCACATGGCTAGAGTGGTGCTCGATAGTACTATTGCTATTATTAATAGTAGATTTTTCCTCATGTTTTTATCATTAATTTATAAATATTTATAGATAACATTGTTCCAATCTGTAGAACAGAGCTGTTTATTTTAGTGTGTGCTGTATAGCAATTGATTGTGGCTGGAGATGATGAGCCCGCAACGAGCGGAAAAGTGAAGAGTACCAAACCATCTGACTCGGATACTAAGTTTTATTTTACTTAGTGGTGCAGAAATGTTAGAGATAATGAGTAAAGTAAAAGTAGCTGTAGTGGGATGTGGCTTTATAGCGAATGCTGCACACCTACCTTCGCTGAAGAGAATAGAGAATGTTGAAATCGCTGCTGTCGTGGATATTATAGAGGAGAGAGCCCGTAAGGCTGCAGAGGAATTCAAGGCAGATAAGTGGTTTACGGATTACACTAAAGTGCTTGACATGAAAGACATAGATGTAATCGATGTATGTACTCCAACGTATACTCACTGTGAAATAACTGTCGCTTCTCTGAAGGCAGGTAAGCATGTAGTATGTGAAAAGCCTATTTCGCTGAAGCTTAGGGAAGCCAATGAGATGATAGAGACCGCGAAGAAGGAGAATATGAGGTTTATGGTTGCTCACTGTCTGAGGTTTTGGCCAGAATATGTTAGAGTAAAGAGGCTTGTTGAAGAAGGAGCTATTGGTGAGCCGCGGATAGCTAGAGCCTACAGACAGTCTGGCTTTCCGATGTGGGCTCCCTGGCACAAGAAAATCGAGTATGGCGGCGGAGTATTTATTGACATGAGTATTCACGACGTGGACTTCCTGAGATGGGTTCTAGGAGAAGTTTATGAAGTTTACGCTCAGGGAGGGGTCTTGCTGCATAAAGACTCTACTGCACCCGACTATGTTCACGCACTCTTAAGATTCAAGTCTGGTGCAATAGCTTACGTTGAAGGCAGCTGGATTATGCCGGAAGGATTTCCCTTTACAACTTACCTAGAAATAGCTGGCACGAAAGGACTTTTGACAGTAGATAACCAGTATACAGCTTCGCTTAAAGTGTTTAAGAAGAATACTTGCTCTACTTATACTCCTCAAAGCGAAGACGCCTACTATCTTGAGCTGAAACACTTCATTGACTGCGTCGTAGAGGACAAGGAGCCGCTAGTTACGGGTGAAGATGCTAGAAAAACTTTGGAAGTAGTTTTAGCAGCAGTTAAGTCTATTCGAGAGAATAAACCCGTTAAGCTTCCTTTAGGTGAAGAGGTGATACTATGAGAAAGTATAGGTTTGCTATTCTCTCGTTTGCTCACATTCACGCCTGGAGCTATGCTAGAGTACTAAAAGAGCTACCGAACACCGAGCTCGTAGCAATATATGACGACAGCCCTGAGAGACTTATTAAGGCAGGAGATGCTTTTAAAATAGACGTAGACAAGCGGTACAGTGATTACTTTAAGCTGCTTGAAAAGGAGGATATTGATGCTGTTATAGTAGCCTCAGAAAACGCTAAGCATAGAGACTTAGTGATAGCGGCTGCTGAGCATGGTAAACACGTTATCTGTGAAAAGCCCATCGCAACTACCTTGAAAGACGCCGATGAGATGGTCCAGGCAGCTAAGAAACACAGAGTGAAGTTCCAGACAGCATTTGTCATGAGATATCATGAAGCAACAGTAGAAGTTAAGAAGCTTCTTGAGAGAGGAGAGATAGGCGATATTCTTGTCATTACGACAACTAATCACGGTATGTATCCTGGATTATGGTTTGCTGACCCTAAGCTGGCGGGCGGCGGAGCTGTGATGGATCATACTGTACACACAGCTGATCTCATGAGATGGTATACTGAAGACGAAGTCAACACAGTGTACGCTAGAATAGGAGTGAATATAAGACCTCACTTACCTACGGAAGATAACGCGCTAATACTCTTGAGGTTCAGAAAAGGAGTCTTAGGAAGCATTGACTGTAGCTGGAGTAGACCGGACAACTGGCCTATATGGGGCGACGTCTACTTGGGTATTATTGGAACTGAAGGCTACATCCTAGTAGATGCTTTTCGTTCCTGCATAACTCTCGCTTCAGAAAATAAAACTCTCAAGTGGATATACCACGGACCTGACTGTGATAAAGAAATGATAAGAGACTTCGTGAAGTGTATTGAAGAAGATAGAGAGCCTAGAGCTAGCGGATGGGATGGTAGACAAGCGCTTGAAATAGCCTTAGCAGCATACGAGTCACATAAGAGAGGAGAAGTAATCGAACTGCCTCTTGCCTAATATTATGTATAGTTTAACTAGTTAAACTATATATAGCTTTTTTAACATCTTTAACTTACGCCTATTTAATTCCGTGGAGAAAACGAGCTGTTAATACCCTATTTAAGTAAAATTTAACTAATAGTGGTATAGTTTAACTTGTGGAGGATAGTTTAAGACGTGTAATTAAAATAGGGAACTCTTACTACGTCTCACTTCCTAAGCACTGGGTCAAAGGGCACAGCCTTAAGGAAGGCTCTTTAGTAACTCTTTTCACTAGAGATGACGGAGTAGTTGAGATTTCACCACTGCCTAAAGAAAAGAAAATAGCGAGGAAAATAGTCCTTAAGTGCGGGAAAAACTTAGGAAGGAGAATAGTTTCCGCGTACCTATATGGATATGATATAATAGAGATCTTAATGGAGTCATGTGAGCCCGATATAGTTGCTAAAGAGATTAAGCGTCTGCTTACAGTTCTTACCGGACTTGAGATAGTTGAGGAGGACTTAAATAAAATAACTCTTCAGTGCTTAATTAGAGATGACTATAGTGTGACTCAGCTGATAAAGCTGATGGATAAGCTCTCGCGCGGAATGTACTTAGATGCTATAAGAGCTCTCATTCGAAAAGATAAGAAAATAGCTGAATCAGTAATAGAGAGAGATAATAGAGTAGATAGGCTCTATTTTCTGACTGTAAGAATGATTAGGACTAATCTCCTACAGGGAGCTCACGTTAGTCGTGACAGAATTTTTCTTGTAGATTTAAGGCTGCTTGCAAGAGATTTAGAGGAAATAGCTGATGTTTCAGAAATAATAGCTAAAAACTCGATAGAGTTCATTGAAAAGAATATTTTCAGTGATATATGTCTTGAGCTAGAGAAATCTGTTGAAACGCTTTCTAGTATCCAAGAGGATATAGTTGATGCTATACTTAAAAGAAAGCCTTTGAAAAATACTTTAAGTAAAATGATATACAGGGTGGAGGAAGAGCTAGAGGATATTCTTGAAAAGTGTGCTACTAAGAAGCACTTAGAGTATATGAAAGTAGTATCTTTAGTGAGAATGCTGTGTAGCAAAATAGTAGATATAGAAGACCTTCTCCCTGTTATCTAAATATAGCTTTAACCTATAGTACTAAAATAGAGAAATAAATAATGTGTAAATAAAATAGGCAGAACTAGCTAAAAGTAAGGCTTCACCTACGTTTATATGCTTTGAAAATTCCTCTTACTAGCACTATAGCTGAAAGCAGTAGGAAGAACTCTTTTGCATTTACCTCAGATAGTATTAACGACGCAAAATCACTATAGCCTAAAGCTAAAGCTAATGCAACTGTATACGACTTTATTAGCTCTTTCTCCTTATAGTAATTTTTCGAGACACCTCTTCCTGTTAGTGAAAGTAAGGCGGCTAGTATCGATACAGCAAATAGTGCTGAAATAGTTTTTAAGGGCTCTTGGGCATACAGAATAACTATTGTTAGAGAAAATGCGGCGAGAGTTGCTATAAATAGCACTAACCAAGCCTTTATTCTAATTAGCGCTGCTATTATACTACTACTATCTGACTCCTCACTCATAGTCACCTATCGCCACAGCCTCTTTCTGGAGAAGTATAAATAATTTTCTACTGGTAGTTAAAAGTATTAGATGGTGTCATGACAATATTTTAAGAGCTCTTCGAGCTAGCTCTGTTGCTTCCAGTGCCTTTTCACAGGACTCAAGTTCGAGTAATGGAGATCTATTTTTTGAAAAATAAGCGCTTGAACTTTCGGAGAAATATAAGTGACGGATAGCTTTCTCTAGTAGAGTATAGGCGTCTAAGGACTGCTTTGTCTTCGCGAGGCTTTCAAGTGTCCGTATACTTTCTCTAGCTTCACTCCAGAGAATTTCTAATCTCCATAGAGGGTTAGGGCTACCTATGGTGACTTCTTCTGATGCAGGAGTTTCTCTGATATAGTCTGAGATAAGAGTGATATCTGCTTCTACATGTTTCAGGAGAACACTAAGTAGTGCTAGCTTTTTATCTACTTCACCTACTGAGAACAAGTCTTCTTCACTTAGATGGATCACTGTTATTCGTGGCGGAGGAGGAAGCTCT
>QMSB01000100.1 GCA_003650815.1 Thermoprotei archaeon
ACAGGCGAAGATAATAGACTTGGAATTTCCTTCCCGTGAGAAAGCGGCCAGTCAGGTTATAAAAGCTGCGATAGAAAACAATGTTGATTTAAAAAGAGGAGATACTTCTTGCCTAGAAGCTATTTAAGAAAGCTTAAAATACTTGAAGTCTTTCAAAAGATAGTGCTAAAGAGAGCGCTACTCTGCATGGTTAAGACTAATCCACATGATCATACCCTTTATAAGCTAAGATTACAAGAGTTAGAGAAGTTAGCAGAAGTCGCTGGCTACAAGGTAGTGGAGAGAGTAGTTCAGGTGAGACGGCGGGAGCATAGCAGTTTTTGTGTTGGTAAAGGCAAAGTAGATGAAATTAAGGATCTTATAAGAGATAAAAATATAGATATTGTAATATTTTATAACATTCTAAAGAGTAATCAGAAATATAATTTAGAAAAAGCATTTGAAGTGCAAGTCATAGATAGATATGACTTAATTCTTGAAATCTTTGATAAATCCGCGTCTGATAAAATATCTAAGCTACAAATAGAGTTAGCTAGACTAACTAAAGCATTTCCATACGAGAAATTAAAAGCAGGTATTCGGTACCTTACAGAACACCCAGGTAAGAAAAGCATGGGTGAATATGCTTATCATAGTGTTATTAAACAACTAAGAAAGCGAATTAAAAGAGTGAAAAGCGAATTAGGAGTATTAAGAGAAATTCACGAGAAGCGCATTCGTGAGAGAAAAGAAAAGGGTAAGCCGATAATATGTCTTACAGGATTTTATGGAGCTGGAAAAACAAGCATATTCAATAGGTTGACCGGACTGAGCAAGCCAGTTACAGGCAGGCCATTTACAACTCTTTCGAGCAAGTATTATTTAATTAATAATCATACTTTAGAGATGTTTATTATAGATACTATAGGTTTCGCCTTAGATTTAGATCCCAGGCTAGTAGAGTCTTTCAATCTAACATTAAATGATATAAAGGCATCAGATATAGTGTTACTTATCGTTGATATATCTGATCCCATTGGAATTCTGCTGCTGAAGCTTAAGACCTCTTTACAAATTCTGAGAGACTTGGGTGTAACTCACGATAAAATAATACTTGTATTAAATAAGATAGATAAAATAAATGAAAGTGAGATTAAAAAGAAGATAGTTTTTCTTCATGGATATATTTCAGTATTCGAGTATGTACTGGTATCAGCGAAGACAGGCGAGGGATTTGAAGATTTATTGAACAAAATATACCGTAAGCTCTATGAAACTAAGCCTGCTCTTCTTCAGGTGGCAAGTGATACCACGTGATTTTGCCGCTTTGCCAGTCTCTTATAACTATTTTAGCGGCTTCCTCTAATCTTGGCTCTCCTCCTCTAGAGAGGAGGCCTCTCTTCTTAGCTAGATGTTTAAGGAAATCGTAGGGATTTTGCTCGTCAATAGAGTAAATTTCTTGCAGAACTCCAGGGGACACTTTCTCTGCATACTTAATGAATTTCACTGCAGCGACTACAGGATCTTCCATTTTCTCGGGAGGAATAGCACTTTTCAGCACTAAATCTAATTCATTAGAAGTTTCCACAGGAATTACTCCGGGTGTGTCTATTACTTTAAGCCAGGTGGCTGCTCTTACTTGTGTTACATGCTTTGTGAAGCCAGGTATGGGTGACGTCCCTACGCTATGTCGCCCTTTGAGTATATTTATTACAGTGCTCTTACCGACATTCGGATACCCGACTACAGCTACTTTAACTGGACGTTTGTTGCAAACTTTCTTGATGACAGTCCATAGTTTTCGCGTACCCAAGCGTGAGGACGCACTTATGTAAATGGTGTAGTGCTCTTTTGAGAAGTACTTCTTCCACTTCTCTAAAACATCTCGTGGAACAAGATCGGCTTTATTAATCACTATTATAATTTTCTTTCCTAGTCTCTCAGCCATTTTTTCTATTGCTATGCAACGAGTACGAAGAGGTTCTCTAGCGTCAACTACCTCGAGAACTACATCTGCCTCTCTTATTACTCTTCTCACTTTTCTCCAGGTTTCCTTTGACAAGTCTCATCCCGGCTGATGCCGGGGACGACAACTTAGATATACTTAGTTTTTACTAGCATAAACGTTTAAATAGTTTTTTCAACATACGAAGCACGTGACTGTAGTTGATGTAGTTAAAGAAGTGGTAGATGCTCTCTCAGAAAAAGGCATAGACTCAGTAATTGTAGGTGAAATTTGCCTCGAGCTCCTCTTCAAAATACCTGTAGAGGTAAACAACTTTGCTGTATTTTCTTTGAATAAAAGTCCTTTTCTAGAGCCTCAGGTATTTGAAGAGATAGGGCTAGAGAAGGGATGGGATGTAGGGTTCACAGATATAGGGACTCCTTACTACTTGATTAGGCGTAATGCAGACGAGTATGTAGTAGAAATAATTGAGAATATAGGCGATATATATATTCCAGATAAAATGCTAAAGAATGCAATCCAATTAAAAATAGACAAGGTGAAAATTAAGGTACTGAGACTCGAAGACTACATAATAGTTGCATGTAGAGCAAGTAGACCAGAGGATTTCGCTTTTCTAGATAAAATAAAGAAACTAAAGGCCTTAGGGAAAATAAAAATAAATTCTAAGTATCTAGCCAAGAATATTTCACTGTTTAAAGAAGACGAGAATTTCATTAGAAGAAGACTTTCAGAGTATCATATCCTGTAATACTTTCACTTTTCTCAGCGTTACTTTAATACCATAGGGATAAAATTCTATTGCGAGATGTTCTCAGAGATCTTCACATATTACGAAGATCCCAGTCTAGCTATAGGAGAAGTCGTAGAAAGCACTCATTACTCCTGTACGCTCTCATCATACTCTTTAGGCAAGTCCCCTAGGATAGGAGAATTTTTGACTATAAGAACTCCTGAGAGCCTACTAGTGGGTATAGCGGTGGCGTCAGAAATAGTTCCTCAGACACCGACGGCTATGGTAGAGCCTTTAAAGAAAAGACTGGAGGACTTGGAATCAATATATGTTGACTTGTCTGAGAGATTTAGAGACCTTACCAGAGTTTTACTCGTGGGATATTGGGGAAATAATAGTTTTATACAGGGTCTTCCCCCATTTAAGCCTAAGATACATACTCTTGTTTTTTCTATGAAAAAAGACCATGTGGAACTATTTCTGAAGACTGGCAATGAGTTATCTATGAGATATGTCGAAATCCTGGTGACTTACTTGAAGCAAGAGTTTCCTCTGATACTGGAGGCTCACTTTAGATATCTCAGAGACCTACTGGGTAGAACCATGTTAAAGTCTCTGATTTTAAACTCTATTAAATACTTAAATTTAGCGCTATCTGATAAAGACTTCATGAGAGTAAGCCGTATTCTCAAAGAGGTGATTTGAATGCATGAAAAGGCTATCGCGCAAGTTTGTGGAGGGAGCTCAACAAAGGGTATTAGTGCTAAGCTACTTCCTCCATTTTCATGTGAAGACATTTCTGTTGGAGAATCTATTCTCGTGAGAGGAAGAAGAGACACTCTATTTCTCACTATTGTAGGTGAGATCCAACATTTTGAGGGAGAAAATTACGCTTCAATGTTGACTAAAATAAGGGAACTTTCAGACAACCCTGAGGCTCTCAAATACATTCAAGACAGCTCTGTAGGAGAAATACTCTCGTCAAAAATATCTTTGATTCCTATAGCCTTATCCAGACAGAATAACGTATCAGAAGCTGATACTATTCCTGATTTTCTTTGCTACTGTTTTAAACCAGAAGAAAAACATATTAAGATTTTTTACGGTGAAATAGACTACAAGGCGTCATGGCCTATAGGCTATCCCAAAGCACAAAAATCTTTGAAAGAGATTTTCATTCCAGTGAATATAGACGCTCTTTTGAGGAATTCCTTTGCTATTTACGGGAAATCTGGCACGGGAAAAACATACATGGGCAATATTTTGGCAACATTTATCGTGGGATATAACTACTGTGTTCCAGAAGAGGAAAAAGTCAGCATGCTTATTTTTGACCTTCATAGCGAGTATTCTCTTTATTTACTCGATCCTACAGGAAAGCCCGTAATAGAGGGCGTTGCGAAAGCTTTCGACGAAGATTTTGTAGTGTATACTATCGATAAAGAGTTTACTACATTAAATCCAGACGCAAGACTGCTCAAAATATCAGCAAAAAACATAACTATAGAAGATTTAGTGATATGTTCAGAGGCCCTAGGTCTTACTGAAAGATTTAGTGATTATGCTTACTCCATTGAAGCGAAGCTCAGGCACAGAACTGGACTAAAGCCTTTGGAGCTCATATTAACCAAAGATTATCATGAACTAGACAATATTTTAAAAGGTAGCTTAGATACTTATGAGAGAAATGTTATGAAAGCTAATATACCTAAGCTAAAAAGACTAGCTGAGTATCCTTTCATAACTTTAGATGAGGAGGATACTCTTTCAGAAGTGCTAGAATCTCTAGTTAGAGGTAAGAGCATAGCCATAGCTTTTGGAGCATATGAAAACGATTCACTGGCATACTTAATTGTTGCTAATGTCTTAGCCCGCAGAATATGGACCACCTATCGGGAATTAGGTTTGAGGAAAGGAGCTAGGAGAAGACTAGTAATATTCTTGGAGGAAGCACACAAGTTTCTTTCAAAAGACGTTTACTTCAAAACACCTTTCGGTAAAATTGCGAGAGAACTTAGGAAAAGAGGTGTTGTGCTTGCTATTATTGACCAAAGACCATCTGAACTTGACTCTGATGTAAGAGCAATGCTCTGGAACAAAATAGTATTCAACCTTTCAGAAAAAGGAGATATACGTGAAGCATGTATGGGTTTACCTCACAAAGAGCTGTTTGAGCCACTAGTAGAGACTCTTAAGCGTGGTGAGGCATTAGTTTTCGGCTCAGCTATATCTTTTCCAGCAGTTATAAAAGTTATGGACTATAAAAAAGTACTAAATATAGTTAGAAATGTTATTAATAAGATAAAGGAAGAAAGAGAGTATGAACTAGAGAGAGAGAAGGGTGAAATATCATGGGGCTGATAAAGATACTTCATACGGCTGACTTACACTTAGGAGCGGGCAGTACTGTGGGCGGTAAAAAGAGAGTTGAAGATTTCCTTAGTTCTTTTAAGCGTATTACAGAGATAGCCTTAAGAGAAGAAGTAGATATTTTGCTGATAGCAGGAGACATCTTCCACACTCCCAGACCTTCATCTAATATTTTTTACTCATTTGCTGAGCTCACAAAGAGACTCTTTGAAAAGGGAGTGAGAATAGTAGCAGCAGCAGGAAACCATGATGTACCCAAGTCCGCTGAAGAACGGTCGCTTATAGAAGCTCTTGCGGAGTACTCTGAGGGAAGATTTCTATTCTTTAAAAAGCCTGGTGTCGCCACTATCACAGTAAAGGGAGGCAAAACTGTAGCAGTAGTAGCTCTGCCTTATTTGAACCCTATTCAATTTATCTTGCCAGATAGAGTCGAGGAGTCTAGGTATCGTAGAATTGTCAGAGAAAAAGTGGCTAAACTTCTAGAAGAAATAGACGCAGACTATAGAATTCTTCTGGGACACTTAATGATGGAGTGGGCTACCTTTGGAAGCGAGAAAATTTTTGTAGGAGAAAGAGATATCAGAGTATCGAGTTCAGACATTTTTTCTCATAAATTTGACTATGTAGCTCTAGGACATGTTCATAAGCCTCAGAGTAGAGACAATATGTTTTATGCTGGTTCAATAGAGAGAATAGATTTTAGCGAAGCTAAAGAGAGTAAGAGAGTAGTTCTTCTAGAAGAAGAAAATGGATCTCTCACGCCTAAAGAACTACGTATACCAGTTAGATCGATGCTAAATGAAGTGATTCTACTAGATGATACTTCAAAAATTTCACATGAAGTTTACAGAATTTTATCTAAGATAAATACTATTAAAGACCCTAATGAGATAATGCCACCGGTACTTCGATTAAAGTTAGTAATTAACAGGAGAGCTTCGATTAATATAAAAAAGATAGAAAATCTTCTTAGAAATAAAGTATATTTGGTTAAAATAATAGTACAATACATACAGCAGAATAAGTCAAATATAGTTTTAGATAAAAGAGAAAAACCTCTTAGAGAAATAATTAAAATGTACATAAAGAAAATTTGCGAATATTCTTTAGATCTGAAGGATTTAGAAGAGGATCTCATCAGAGAAGCACTTAATATAATAGATGAGGTGAGCACATGAAGATACTTCATTTAAGACTAGAAAACTTTGTGACATGCGAAAATATAGACCTAGATCTCAGAAGGACAAATATTGTTGGAGTTTACGGTCCTAATGCTTCAGGAAAAACAACGATATTCATAGACAGCGTTCTTTTCGCACTGTATGGCTACGAATGGGTTAGAAGCAGAAAAATTAAATTAGAGGATTTAATAATGAGTGGAAAAAGCTACTGTAGAGTTTCTCTTACATTCGAAACGTTAGATGAAAACAATGAAAGAAGAGTCTATGAAGTCTGTAGAGTAATTAAAAGAGGAAGTACAGGCTATGTAGAGCTGTTTGAGGTGAACGGTAAACAGAAGAAACGTATTGCACATGGAGACCGTGCAGTAACTCCCTACCTCAAAAAATTGATGAAACTGGACTGCAAAACCTTCTTGGCTACAGTAGCTGTTCGCCAGGGAGAAGTACTTCAAATAGCTAAGGGAACACCTGGTGAGCGCAGAGAGCTTCTCCTAAGGCTTCTTGGACTAAGACTAGAGAAGGCGAGAGAAGTCGCTAAAGAGAGATACGCGAATATTAAACAAGAACTTTCAGCTCTTACTACAAAAATTAACTTATATAAGAAAGAAATCTCAAAGAAAAATAGTATAATTAATGAGATTTCTAAATATAAGGCTGAATTAGATAAAGTACTAAATAGTATTAACT
>QMSB01000101.1 GCA_003650815.1 Thermoprotei archaeon
CCCTCATGCACGACAAACTCCCTAAGTATTCTAGAGTCTATTACGCCGTAAGCTACTCCACAATAGTACGCGTCTCTTTGAAGGTAATCTAGCCTATCAGCGTCTAAATCGCTTTTAATTATCTGAGAGAGAGGAGGAGACAAACCTTTTACTATATCACATACATTTTTAATAGAAATGCCGTAATCGCTTAAAATAGCTTTTAACTCGCTATCTTCTATGATTTTTCGAGCAAGCTTCTCATGATCTATATCGTACTCTTTGACTACTTCCTCAAGTAGATGAGAGAAAGGAGGATGCGCTATGTCATGTAAGAGAGCAGCTGCCTTTAGGTAAATTAAATCCTCTTCGCTGAAAATACCTTCCTTAGAGTTGACTACTCTAAAAATTTCCTCAGCTAAGTGCTTTACCCCTATAGAGTGTTCAAATCTTGTGTGAGTTGCCCCCGGAAAGACCAAATGAACAAGACCTAGTTGTTTTATTCCTCTCAGCCTCTGAAAGGGCTCGGAGTCTATGATAGCTAAGTCTAGGTCATCCAGCTCTATGTTTCCGTGGACAGGATCTCGAAGAATCCTCTTCATGGAATGGTCTTGAGGAGCATCCCCTCTAAGGTCACTGGTTTAAGTTTTAGCGCGAGATTATAGGCTTCGGTGAGCTTTGATTCTCTCTCCGCGTATATTTCTATGAGAGGATCTCCTTTCCTGACTTTATGTCCTGCCTTGACGAAAATAGCTACTCCTGCTCCCTTATCTACAGGTGCTCCTGCAGCTCTTGCTATTAACGTGATTGCAGTATTATCTACATGAGTAACATAGCTATCTACCGGAGACTCTATTCTAATGGTTTTGTCTCCAACAGGAATATCTTCAGGTCTTATATTAGGGTCCCCTCCTTGAACTTCGATTATTTGTTTCATTTTCTCCCACGCTCTGCCAGACTCGAATATTTCTTTAGCTAAGTCATAGCCTTTACCTCTTACCTCAAGACCAGCCATTTCAAATATGAGTCCAGCTAGTGAGAGAGCTTTATCTATAACACTCATGGCCCCTCTCCTATTCTGAAGAGCTTCTATAGCCTCTCTAGCTTCTAGTGCCGGTCCAGCGCTATACCCTATGGGCTGGCCTCCATAAGTTACCGCGCACCTAAGAGTTATCCCGAGTTTCTCACTAACGTCTAAGAAGAGTCTAGCTAACTTTTCGGAATACTCTCTTGTAGGAGCCTTAGTTCCCTTTCCAGTCGGAATATCTACTACAAGATACTTTACGCTCATAGCCACTTTCTTAGCAAGAATACTAGCTATCATCTGCGACGGAGGATCTACCTGAATAGGGTGCTCCACTCTAATGAAAATATCGTCTGCTGGTGCTAGCCCAAGAGTTCCTCCCCAGCAAAGAAGACCTCTAGTTTTTAAAGCCATTTCCCTTATTTCATCAGCTTTAAAGCTGACGTTAGCAAGAACTTCCATTGTATCAGCTGTTCCCGCGGGACTTGTTATCGCTCTACTGCTGGTTTTCGGTATTAGGAGCCCAGTGGCCGCGACTACTGGAACCTCTATTAGAGCTACCTTAGAGTTTCCTGGAACCCCACCAATGCTATGAATATCATACGCTGTCTCCTCAAACTCTATTCTAACGCCTGTTTCAACCATTGCTTCGATCATGTAGACTATTTCATCTATGCTCATTCCGTGAAAATACTCTGCTAATAGAAAAGTAGCTATCTCGAGTTCGCTCAGCTCTCCTGAAACAACGTCTCTTACTATATAATATATCTCATTGCGTGAGAGCTTCTCTCCCTTAAGCTTCTTTCTTATGAACTGCCATGAAGAAGGATGAGCGGAAGGAATAACTTTAACCTCGTCTTCGTCTTTTACTCCCAGACTTTCACCAACCTCTTTTACTACTCCAATCTCTCCTTCATTTATAAAAGTTTTAGTTATGCTGACGAGAGCTGTGATCGATTTTCCTGCCTCATTTACAACTTTGACTCTATCATAAGGCTTTAGTCCTAACTTATCCGCATCTTTGCTATTTAGTATTACAACTTTAGAGCCACCGAGAGAAATGTCTATCCTTTTTACCTTCACAGAATTTTATTCTTCTGATATATAATAAGCTTACTGTTATAATGATGCTGAAAATAGTTGAAATGTGTGTAAGAGAAAAATCAAAAGTTCACGAATATACATTAAAGTAGTGGGCGATGGAGGCTACTGGCATAGAACTGTAAAAGACTGGATGCTCTATATTAAAGACCTTCTTGAAGACGAGTACGAGATCAAGATCGCGGTAATTGAGGACACTAGTGGCGACGAGATACCCGAGGTTTACGTTGAGGAAGTCTTCGTCTTTAAGGGAGTTCCTGGAGAGGAGGGATATTTGATAGAGCTACTTAAAAAGACTCTCGATAAAATTACTGGAAATAATGTTAATGAGGAAAAATCAGCAAAGACCAATTAAGGCATTAGTGACCTCCTGACGTGCATTCATCATCCTAGCTAGAATAGCGGACCCTCTATTAATAATTTATTTTGGTGCTAGTACCCATATCTCAGTTGGTTCTGGGAGTTCTTCTTTAGTAACGCTTACTTCATTTGGCTTTTCTACAATCTTTTTGAGACGCGAAGTAAATTTGTCTACTTCAGATAAAGGTAGTCCTAGCCCTGGTATTTTGTAGTGCATTGGTATAGTTATACGAGGTTTCAGTTTTTCTACTATTTCTACTGCCTCTTTTGCGCCTATAGTGAAGGTTCCGCCTACTGGGATAAAGAGTATATCTACTTCTCCTAGCTCCTTGAGGTGTTGATCTTCCAGAGTGTGGCCTAGGTCTCCTAGGTGAACAAATCTTATGCCGTCTACTATGAATAAGTATACTGTATTTTCTCCTCTCTGCCTGCCGCCGTATTTGTCGTGGTATGTTTTTATTCCTTTAATGTAAACTCCCTTTACTTCTTTTTCACCGATGAATGCTGAGACTACTTCAGTGTCTGGCTTTGACACTACGTCTACAGCGTTATGGTCGAAGTGATTATGTGAGACGAGAACTATATCGCCTTTACATGACGGAGGACTTATTCCCAGAGAAACTCCGTCGTGAGGATCTGTTACTACGGTGACTTTACTGCCTCTAATCTCGAAGCAAGCATGCCGGTGCCACTTAATAACTACCATATTAGATTATTATCACGAAACAGTATATAACTTTCACTAATGAAGAGATACCTATATTTCGATTTCTTCTATTTAATGTTTAGTGTTAGATCAATTAAAGTTTGTTGAGGAGCTGAAACGTAAAGTAAAATCAATGAAAGAACACGCTATTAAATATCCTAGGTCACTGAAGATATTGATTGATTTAGTAAGGTCTCCTCTCCCCTCAGCTAACGAAGTTTATGCTCTTTTAGAAGACTTTAAGTTTTCCTCAGCACTACCTACTGATGAATGGGGATTTTGGAATATCTCTCCACCAATAGAAACTAAAACAGAGTACCAGCCTTTAAGTGAGGTCAGTGTAGAGTTTCTTCAGGAAGCCTGTAGTGACTCTACTGCTGTCGCTGTCGATAGTAGCTGGATAGAGCCTGATCCTCACATAGACCCTCCGTTTGCTTTACTTAATATAGGTTCATTTTATGTGTCCTATGAGAGAGGAGAGTATATTGAAGACAGCATTCCCATATTAAGGATTGGCGACGAAGTCTATGTTGAGAAAAGAGGGAGTAAGTACCTTATGTCTCCAGCTGATATAGATGCCTGGTCCTTTAGCGAAGAATGTAGAATTGCTAAATCATATTTCTCAGGAGAGGAGATGTTTGTGTTTTTTGATAGGTCTTTTTCGCTGAGCTACTTAGGCTCGAGAGCTAGAGAAGATAGAGAGAATATGCTGAGCCTAGTGGCGGCTAAGTTTCTTGAAATGAGGTCTCTAAACTTAGTGCCTATCGCAGTTTACTTTACTAGATCTAGATCCGTAGTAAATACTCTTACGAGAATATACTGTAGTCGCGAGACCTGTTCTTCTTGTGTACATAAGCTATGTAAAACGACTTTAGAGGATAAGATTTTAATGGCGAATATACTCAGGCCGGGAGAGAGGTCACCTATCTTTATTGAGAACAATAGTGTACTTAAGAGAAGCACGCTTAGTGGTAAGGTAGCTTTCTTCTACCTCAATACTGGGTACAGTGTACTTAGAGTAGAGTTTCCGTCATGGGTTATGAAATCTGAGACTCTGGTTAGAAAAATTCACAGATTTACTTTAGCACAGGCGCTTATGTGCAAAGGATACCCCTATATTATGGCGAGAGCTCACGAAAAAGCTGTCCTAAGACCTGAGGAAAGAGAATTTATCCGAGAGAAGATTTCGTCAATAGTCTACAGGAGCACGGGAGCTAGATATTTTTACTCAAGTAAGGCTTTAGCTAAGAGAAGAAGTATTGTTTAAATTGCTAAGTGTTTTATTTGCTGATAACCTATTCTTCAGTGATTATGAAGCTATACAATTTTATTATAATCGGTATAGATACTCTGCGAGCAGACCATCTTTCGTGCTACGGCTATGTCAGGAAGACTAGTCCTAATATCGATAGGATAGCCGAGGAAAGTATTGTATTTAGGTGGGCTTTCGCGAACGGTATACCGACTCATCCTGCTTGGACAACTATTCTCACAGGAGTTCATCCCCTCGGACACGGTATAGTCACCCATATGGGTTCTGCTCAGCTAAGCGAAAAGATTCCTATGATCCAGGAAGTTTTGAGAACCAAGGGTTACGTGACTGGTGCTGTAGACAATATGTTCTTAAAGTACGGCGACTTCTACAAGTGGTTTACAAGAGGATTTCATATATACAGTCACCCAGGAGGCATACCTGCTCCTGAAGCTGGATTAAAGGTACAGGCAGATGACGTGACAGAGTACTCAATAAAAGTTATTAAAGAACTACTAGGTAGAAGAAAGCCCTTCTTTATGTTTATTCACTACTGGGACCCTCATTCCCCTTATAGGCCTCCTGAGCCCTACAATAAGATTTTCTGGCAAAAAGAGCCTCCTGAAGACGAGAAGTTTTTGGACTATGCTATATCGCAGTACGACGGCGAAATACGGTACGTAGACGACAAAATAGGCGAGCTAGTAGACTTCCTCCAAGAAAAAGCTCTTCTAAATTCTACGGTTCTTTTCATAACCTCAGATCATGGCGAAAACCTGCAGGAACATGGAGATTACATGGGCCATAAGGGTCTCTACGATAATGTCACGAGAGTACCCTTGATAGTGAGACTGCCTAGTGGGAGACACGAAGTCCACGAGGAGCTAGTCCAGCATGTTGATATAGCTGCTACCATATACGAGCTAGCTAAAGTAGCACCTCCGGTGAAAATCGATGGAGTTTCTCTCTTTAGAAGAGATAGAGATAGACCTGTAGTGATGCTTGAGAATACTCAGCAAAAAGCCATTGCTATTAGGACTAAGAGGTGGAAGCTAATTGAGTACTTAGAGACTACTGCCGACGGTACTCCTAAAGGACATCTTCAGCTATTTGACTTAGAGAAGGATCCACGAGAACGCGTAAACTTAGCGTACCACGAAGAGAAAAAAGTTAGAGAACTTAAAGAAAAACTAAACAGCCTTGTAAAAACCCTCCTTAGAGAAGAAAGAAATCCATTGCTAGAACAGGCCCCAACTGTGAGAAAAATAAAGTTCTATTCTCAGGCTAAAAGCCTGATAGAGCTTTATGGGCTTATAATTAGACAAGAAAAAGACTGATGCAGAATTAGTTACAAACGATATACTTAAAATATTTCTCCCATAGTTTTATTCATGAACCTCTTAGATGACTTAAAAAACATAATGGACGAAGCTTCCAAAATAGCCTTAAAAACGTCTTCTGAGGAGGAGTCTTTTGAAATAATAGGTAGGCATGGGAGAGATGATACACGCGTAGTTGATAAAGTGGTAGAAGACTTCATTGTATCTAAGCTACTTAAAAAGTACAGAGCTCTCATAATAACTGAGGAGAGAGGACGAGTATCTCGTGAGGGAAAACTTGACTACGTGTTTGTGGTAGATCCCTTGGATGGATCATATAATTTTATTAAAGGAATTCCTTTTACAGCAATATCTATTGCTGTAGCTGAGTACTCTGAAGACGCTCGCCTAAGAGACGTGTTCTTGGGAGTTGTAAGAGATGTCTTTAGAGGAGACTTCTTTGCTGCAGTGAGAGGAGAAGGAGTTTATGTGAATGGAGAGCTAGCTTCTGTAAGAAAAGTGCCGGAGGCTACCCTCGTATCTGCTTACTTCGATGAAAAGACGGTAGATCTATTTACCCGAATATACTTGAAGCTAAATAAGCCGAAAGTGAGAACTCTGGGTTCAGCTGCATTAGAACTATGCTACACTAGTATTGGCACTTTTAACGCGTTCATTGACGTCAGATATGCTCTCAGAGCAGTGGATATCTCTGCCGGAGTGCTTGTAGTAAGAGAAATGGGAGGAACAGTCCTAAACTTGAGTGGAGAAAAACTGGACTATAGGCTTGACACTAAGGAAGGTATTTCACTAGTAGCCTCACTGAACAAGACTTTAGCAGAGGAAATAGTCAATACCATTAAGGGGAGCTGATGAAGTGGGAGGAGCTGACCTCTACTGACTTAGAGAATATTAATAAGGAGACCACTGTAGTCATACTGCCTGTAGGCAGCATAGAAGTACATGGACCACATCTCCCCCTAGGTACTGATACCTTCATCATATATTATGTTGCATTAAAGGCAGCTGAAGAAGAAAACGCAATAGTACTTCCTCCACTCTTCTACTCTTA
>QMSB01000102.1 GCA_003650815.1 Thermoprotei archaeon
GTAAAGAAATTAGATTAATGGGATCGTCATGGAGGAAATCTTAATACTAGCTATTACTATAGCAGCAGGCATTGCAGCAATATACGCTATTATTAAGGCACTAGGATTCCGCGAGTACTTAGGTGGGAAAAAAGCCAAACCTTGGGCTATTCCACGCGAAGAACTCTTAAAGCACTTACTAGAACTCAACAGCGAAAAACTACCCTTCATCATCAGGCGCGGAGACAAAGAAAACTGCGACCTCGTCGTAGAGTGGAAGCTAGCCGACTCCAAGTGGTACGGAATATTCAGTAAACACAGACTCACTAAATGGTATAAAGCCTACATACTCCTAGATGACGAGAGAAAAACAGCCCGCTACCTAGAAGAAACAGGTACAATAGAGTGGGTCTATGGAGCAGAAGGCCTAAAACCTGTAATCAAGCGTGAACAAGCTTTCTTTAGAGGACGCATACTCTTCGCTAAAGAATATGAAGTAGCCCTTGGAATAACGGAAGAAAAGAAGCCGGGGAAAATCTACGAATACATGTTCGATCCATCATACCCAAGAAACATAATAAAGAAGACAGTTGAAGAAGCAGGCTGGGAGTTTGTTCAAGTAACATCACTAAAACACGTCCAAAAACCAGTTCACAAACACTGATCTCCAGTAAACTCCTCTAAACCAAGCAGGACGCACAAGTCGTCTCTAAGAGATAAAGTTATATTTACTAAGACAGGCTTATGACAGGAGTGAACTTGTGGATAAAGTATAAAGTCATAGGAATAATACACACTCCCTTCAAAACCCCTAAAGGAACACCTATACAGCCTAAAGGCGCACAGGGAGCCGAAGGAATAGTAGAAGTATTCCCTGAGTACACACAAGGACTAAAAGACCTAGAAGGCTTCTCCCACATAATACTCATCTACCACTTCCATTTAGTCAGACAAACAAAACTACTCGTAAAACCCTACATGGATAACTGTGAACACGGAATATTCGCTACAAGAGCACCACCAAGACCAAACCCAATAGGCTTATCAGTAGTACGCCTCATAAAAGTTGAAGGCAACAAACTCTACGTAAAGAACATAGACGTAGTAGATGGAACACCCCTACTCGACATAAAACCCTACGTCCCTGAATTCGACACACCTCTAGAAGAAGTAAAAATAGGGTGGCTTAAAACAAAAATACACAAACTCCCACAAACAAAAGACGATGGAAGATTCATATACAGTAAGTAAACCAAGTTCACTAGAAGAAATAAGTCAAGCACTTAGAGCAGTAAAATCTAAACACAGCAGGTCTTAAAGTAGACTACGACAATAAAGTAGAGAAAGACCTGGAGTAGCGAAGAGAATTAATCAAGTTAGAAACCGGCATATAGTCAAAAAGTACTTCAAACTAGTAAAACACTAAGATCTACAGACAAAACCAATTCTTACCCACTTTGACAACACTAAGCACTAACTAGACACAGAACCTCAGATGAAAATCGAAGACTACTTAAATCAATATTAGACAGTACAGCAGTAAAGAAAACCAGCAAATCCTTATATCTGGGAAACAACATATATTCTGGGAAACACCATGAATCCTGAGGCTAAAGTCAGAATCTCAAAAAAGTTTACCCTATATATTCCGAAAACAATAGCTGAAGCCGCGGGAATTAAAGAAGGAGACTACGTGAAAATAAAAGTAGAAGACTCTAAAATAATCTTAGAGCCCATACCCGACCCATTTGAACTAGCCTTAAAGGGCCCCAAATTCGCTAAAACAACTTTCGAGGAATTCGAAAAAGAATCAGAGGAAATGCAAAATGAACTCTTCAGCTAAACTCAAAATACTTTTAGACTCAACCTACATCCTACCAATAGTAGGCATAGAAGTCGAAGGCACAGAAAAAGTATTAATTCTACTTAAGAAACTTAGAAAAGAGAAAAAAGCTGAATTCTACTATACTCAATTCAATATCCTCGAAATACTAGGTAAAATAACTAAAACAAAATACGACCCCAAAATAGTAGCTGCAGGACTATCTTCTATACAAGAAGAATTCAACCCAACCTACCCAACAACAGAAGGCTACATAAAAGCCCTCAATCTAAAAAAGAAAGGCTTCAAAGACCTAATAGACCTACTCCTCTACACAACATCCCTTACACGCAACCTACTCTTCTTGACAAGAGACGACACTTTAATAAACTTCCTTGAAAAATAGGAGAAAGCACAGAAAACATACTATACGAAGAAACTTTCATAAAAAATCTAAGCTACTTTAAGTAAACACGCATAACGCGTACCCACTAGCCCTAAATCACTACTATCCTTTATCCCTCCTAGGACGAGGTATTAGAAAAGGCGTCTTCTCCTTATACTCAATATACTCCGCACCAAACCTCGCCTCTAGCTCCTTCTCTTCAACAAACTTCACGTACAGTAAAGCCAAAGCTGTAAACAACACTACTACAATAGGCCCAGAAACAGCACCCACTACTAAAACCAGCCCCATATAGTATAAAAGAGCCCCAAATACTATTGGATTCCTACAGTAAGCATAAGGCCCCTTAACTACAAGCCTTTTAGTCGGAGCATAAGGCAGTGGAGTCCCCTTACCAATACTCCACAAAGCATAAGCAGCCCAAACCAAAAAGAACAATCCAGCAGCCATTAAAACCAGCCCTAATACAGTACTATACGGTCTTAAACAAAACTCCAGTCCAAGCAGCTTATCGAGCTCAAAAGAGGCAAAAACAATCACTAAAGGCAACAGCACACCGAAAACCAGCACACCACTGATAACAGCCGTGACTCTATGTCTACAACTATACTCACGCTTAGCCCAATCAATTAACCTATCTACAAGTCTCAATCCAGTCACCCATAACAATAGTTTCCAGTAACCTATATATGCCTTCAACAAGCATTCAGGAGCAAAGAAATTCTTCAAAATACTTTACGAAACTTAAATAACCTCCATAGGAAACACCGCAGGCAGAATACTTAGCTGACTTGAAGAAAACTTGCTAAATTAATATATAGTTTAGAGGAGGATTTCTGCCGTGAAATGAATGAGAGAGATCAAGTTGAAGTCAGCTACCGCACTTATCTCCGATGACAGCTTAGTTGTAGATACTAGTAGAATGCGGCGTAAGTGGAAATGGACTAGTAGAGGCTTTGTTACAGTGAGTCTTCAAGATAAAGTCTTGGGCGTAGAGTGGTGTGGAAGAAAGCCCGCCTATTCTTGTGACTGGAGTCTCTGGGGCATAGTAGGTGAAGCTGAGCTCCTGTCTGTTGACGCTAAAGTAAGCGACGACGAAGGCTTTACTTCAGAGCACATAGAAGTACGCGCTTTAGTAGAGTATCCACGAGAAAAACTTCAAGTAGAGTACTTAATATGGGCTTACCCTAGTTCACCAGGTATTCGCACTCAAATTAGAGTCAAGAGCTTAGAAGGCTTTTCTCCTGAGAAATTTAATGGAGAGTCTCGTGTCGAGTATATTCCAGTAAGCTTCGAGAACACTGTTAGACGCGAAATAGGCTACTACAACGATACACAACACAGAAACGAGCCTGAAACAGAGATTTTAAGAGAAGAAGTAAAGACTTCTCCACTGTCAGGAATCGAGGAACATAGTTGGGGCAGCATACTCTGCATAGAGAAAGAAGGCTACGGTCTAGCTATTATTAAAGAGTCTCATAAGTGTGTCAATCAGCCTGGAGTAAACTGCGGAGTCTTCCGCTGTGACTCCTCTAAAGGCGTTGAGTCAACGGGAAGCGGCCTATCTCCCGAAGAAATAGTCTCTAGCCGTTTTCGCGGCTGCTGGGCTTCCTGGTGCCTAGTTTACAGTGGAGGAGATGATGGAAGAGAACTCGCGCTAAAAGTATTTGATAGACTACGCTACCCTATTAAGCCCAATAGAGACATCTATATTATCGCGAATACTTGGGGCAGCGGAGGAGGAAGAGAAGCCGCCCGAGAAGAAAATGTTTTAAAAGAAATAGAGAGTCAAGCAGACCTCGGTATCGATGTCCAGCAAATAGACGACGGCTGGCAAGACGAAAACTGGAGGCCTAGAAAAGACTTCTACCCAGAAGGCTGGACTAGAGTAGCTGCTAAAGCAAAAGAAAAGGGAGTTAAGCTAGGCCTCTGGTTCAATACAGGAGTCATGAGCCCTAAAGAGCTCCTAGAAAACCTGAAGTACCACTACAATACTGGAGGCTTCCTATACTTCAAGCTCGACGGCCTCCACTTCGAAACCTACAGCGAAGTAGACGAAGTTATGAAAGCTGTAAGAGAGTTCATTAAGTACACAGGGCATAAAGCTCAAGTAAACTGGGATGTCACAGAAAACTCTCCTAGAGTAGGCTACTTTTTCGCAAAAGAGTACGGATGCATCTACTTAGAAAACCGGAAGCCCGAATCCTACAACGTATACATCCCCTACCTAGTCCTCCGAGACCTCTGGCAGCTCTCCAAATACATTAACTTAAATAAAGTTCAGTGTACAGTCCAGAACATAGATAGAGTAGACCCCAAGGCAAGCGACGCCCACTTATACAGCCACCAGTACTGCGTAGCCATTACCTTAATGGGCACACCCATATTCTTCCAAGAAACACACCTCTACTCCCAAGCAGCCCGCGAGGAAATAAAATCCATTCTCAGAGTATATAAGGAGCACAGAAAAAACATATTCAAAGGCTACGTCTTCCCCATCGGCAGTAAACCCGACAACAAAAGCTGGACAGGCTTCCAATGCCACATCTTCGAAGAAAAAGCAGGCTACCTACTCATCTTCCGAGAACTACATAACCACGAAGACACCAAAGCTATCCAACTCAAATTCATCTCCAACACCCCCCTCAAACTCAAAGACCTTCTACACGAAACAGAAACCGTAGTCAAAGTAGCCGGCGACGGAAAAATAGTATTTAAAATAGAAAAACCAGCTGACTTCAGATTCTATCAGTACAAAGTTTTAGGCAATTAAATTCAGCTAAGTATTCTTTAAACCATATTTATCAAATCCTATTTTGCCTCACACCTTTTAACAAATCTTAACACCGGAAAAGATTTAGGATTTAAATTAAAACAAGAGAGCTTTCAGTAGAATGTGCATTAGTACTAAAATACTTAAATCATTCTCTAATCTAAAGTTGCTTAAAGTACTTTACTTCATCTAATGCTTTTAAATAAATTTTTTCAAACAATCCAAATCTATCTAAGAGAACTTTTCCCGACTCAAGTACTTCTAGAATAAACCATGCTGGAGCATAATTCAATATTTTAACGTCTACAGGAAATCCTATTTCCTCAGACAACTCTTTTTCCAGCATAAACTTATATTTAAGTAAATCTTCTTGAGGCTTAACGTATAAAGCTAAATCTATATCTCTGAAAGGATACTTTCTTAGAAATGATCCATAGAGCACCGCTACTAATACTTCACTACGGCTTTTCAATACTTCTTTAAGCTTACACAATATTATTTTCTTCTCCTGCTGGCTAATCTCATAAAACCTAAATTTTTCGCGAAGCTCTAGTTCTAGAGACATATTCCTCTACCTCCTTAACAAAATCCTCTACCACCTTTAGTCCACTACCTTTAGCCTCTTTATAAATTCTAGAGTCGTCTATTTCCCAGTACCTATGTATTATTAAGTTTCTTAATTTAGCAAGATTCTCCATATCTTCACCTACTTTAGGAGAAATAACTCCACGATCTCTCAACAGTCTAAAGATGTGAGA
This sequence comes from Thermoprotei archaeon, assembly GCA_003650815.1. GTDB lineage: Archaea > Thermoproteota > Thermoprotei > Thermofilales > B15-G2 > B15-G2. The sequence goes on from QMSB01000102.1 coordinate 5,739, forward strand.
ATATCCTTCAACTTTATTGACACCTAGAAATTCTCTCAAAATATGAAGACCTAAACTAGAGGAAGACTCTACTATTTCCACAAGAGCTAAACGCAGAGTATACCTGTTCCTAATATCACATATAAACTCATTATAATCCATGCTAACAATATTCTTCGCTATCTCCAAAGACTTCCTGATCTCCATTAATAGTCTCTCAATTTGAGTACAGCTCACACTATATAGTCTAGTACTTAAAGTATAAAAGTAGCCTTTATACTCCGTAAAAAATACGGCAACTAGAGGATTAAGACTAAATACTGAGAAAGCTTACGAATACACAACACAATATGTAAATAACGAGAAGGCAGTAATAAGACCTATTTCTGCCCACCACATAAAGAAGCCACTAGACACTATTTCAAGCAAAAGAGCACCTATATCGAAGTACAACAACAAGCTAGCACAATTACTCCAGCAAACAGATCAGTAAACATCAGCCACAAAAAACATATATCCCTAAAACTAGTATTAACTCGGATGAAGCCCTCGACCACCAGGGATTACTCCCTGGGGGATGAGATTGGGGCGGAGCTAGCCCATTTTTCACAACGTTCACAAAAATTACAGCCACTATATCTTCTCTAATAAGCTCCTTCTTCTTAATCCTTTCAACTATAACACTAGTATCAAGTATCATCAAGACAATCTCTTCCTCTCCCTACTCCTCAACTTACCAGCATCATAGACCTCCAAATCCTCAGTCAACTCCTCCGACTTTATACCAAGCATTTCCCTAACCTCCTCAACACCAACACGCCCACCAAGCCTCACTAAAAACTCCTCAATAATCCTCTTAACATCCTCCTCTGAAAGCCATGGAAGAACCTTAACGGTCACTGTCCTAGACACATTATACCCCAAATCATATTATACACCAAAACCTATAACTCTTTACACACAAATAAACTCCGACAACCAATACAAC
>QMSB01000103.1 GCA_003650815.1 Thermoprotei archaeon
CTGGAGAAGGATGGTATGACGAAGGGACTCAAGCTACAGTAAAAGTGAATCCAGTAGAAGGATTCCTAGTAGAATACCACTTCGTAAAGTGGATTCTAGATGAAGGAACTCCTAATGAAAAAGCATACACTAGTCCAGAGGTAGTCATCACTATGGATAAACCTCATACTCTTAAGGCAGTATGGCGCGTAGACTACACAAAGCTTATAATAGTAATCGTTGCTGTCATCGGCGGACTAGCTGCTGTAATAGTAGTGTTACTAATGATAGTGAAGAAAAAACATGCTTTAAAACATGCTTTACCTCCGCCGCCTCCTCCGTCTCAATCTCCCTACTAGACTAGCGATTGCCGCTACTGAGAGGATTACCGCTGCGGCAGCAATTGCCAGCAATACTGTGTAATCTCCGGTATACTCTGCCTTAAATATTAGCGGCTTATTTACTTTAACAATAGTTCCTGGAGCGTATTTTTCTCCATACTGGTCTCTGAAGAGGCTTAGACTATATCTGACGAAGTTTTCGTAAATCTCATCCATCTCAGGCAGTTTTATGGTAGAGTTCTCTTTAACCCAAGTCTTTTTAGTTTCGTGCTTAAGCTCTATTGTAACTAAGTAGTAGCGCTCGTAGACAGGCTTTACTACGAGCGGTTTTCTGACTACTATTTGAGCGAGCTTAGATTCTCTGTATTTGCCGTCTATTATCCAGCCTATATGGATTAACTTAGTGCCGTTCTCTAGTACTACCTCTGGCTCGGCTTCGAGAACCAGAGGAGTCAGTACAGGGTACCAGCCGCTAGTTATTTTGCTAAAGTTTGAAACTACTTCGATATAGTACTCTTTTAAATACACTGGCTTTATTACAAGGTCTCTGTCCACTGTCAAGTAGAGGATTTTATCTTTAATGAATTCTTCTCCTACATACCATCCTTTTAGAACTAGCCTAGTTTTATTTTCGAAGTATATTGGAGACTCTGCTTTAAGTACGAGCACTTCTCCTCCATCGTAATATCCTGTCTTGTAGTTTACTTTCTCTGAAAGTATCTGTACATAGTATCTGACAATGGCTGTATGTGTTTTCAGAGCTGGCTCATATTCTCCAAGCTTAGGTGACTCAACAGCTACTTCTTTAGTATAGTCTTTGAGAACAATGTTATCTGTTATGCTTTTTGCTTCAATACTGATTTTTCCTGAAGGAGGAGTTTGAGGAAATACTACTAATCTGTCCTTCTCCTCTAATGCTAAACTCCTCTGGTTTTCATCAAATATTTTTTCAGAATATTCTATTAATAGGAAAGCATCACTGAAGCCTTCTCCAACAGAGTCTAAGTAGCCTACCACGTAGACCATGTCTCCTTTAACTTCTATTTCTTCTGCTAGCTCGTGAAGTTGGGTGAGTGCTCCACTAGTCCTCTTTTTCCCAATAGTCTGAAATGCCAGAAGCTTTCCTGAGAGATCTAAGACAGCTAAGAAAATGTCGTAGCCTCCTTCTCCGAAGCTTCTCGTACGTCCAGCTACATATATTCTGTTACCTTTGACATCTATTGCTCGAGCAGAATCTATGTCTATGCCATAGACTAAGGTAAACCACTGTAGTTCCCCAGTCTTAGTAAATGCTGCTATAAATGCGTCATCTTCTTCAATGAAGCTCTCAGTATAGCCAGATAAATACACTGTACTACCTTCAATAACTAGATCTGAGACAAAGTCTCCAGCATGTCCCCCCAACGTCTTAGCCCAGAGTACTTTTCCATCAGAACTTAGTGCTATGAGTAGTATGTCTCCTCGTCCTTCTCCAAAGCTTTTAGTGAAGCCTCCAATGTAGATGGTGCTATCTGACACACCTATACATCTTAGCTCATCCCAGTCTTCTCCTCCTACAAGAAAGAACTTCTCTAAGTTTCCGTCCATAGACAGTATCGCTAAAAAGCCATCGACTTTCCGCCCAAAGCTTGCCGTAAAACCTAAGACATATATTTTATCTTCAAGGATCGCGACTGCTTTAGCCTCATCCCACTCTTCTCCCCCGAATACTTTAAACCACTTGACCTCGCCCTTAGTTGTCAGTGCTGCAACAAAAGCATCTGCGTCTCCTGCACCGTAGCTCATAGTGTAGCCTACAACTACTATAGTGTCACCGACTATGGTAAGGTCAAGAGCCTCTTCCTCGTCTTCTCCTCCATAGCTTTTAGACCATAAGAGCTCTCCGCTAAGTGAGAAGCAAGATAAAAGAATATCATAGCCTCTTTCGAGATTCGTCGCAGTTGCTCCTACAGCATATATGTATTTATCTTTTACGCTCAGTGAAGTAAATTTATCTGGATTTTCACAGCCTACGGTAATTAGCTTTTCTAATCCCTTTTGAGAACCTACTTGAGAGGTAAGGAGACTTAAAGCTATTAGTAAGATTAGAGAATATTTTAATACTTTTCCCATAATATTAACTCTGCTAGCTGATAAATAAAAACACCGGTCTTGAACTACTAGAAAAATTTATAAAAATTTATTAAATTAATTTAAATTTACTTACTATATTTCGTTAATAGCTCTCTGCTTTTTAAAGAGTAGTAGTGTGAGAAGTGCTATTATGGTGGCTATGAGAACTATTAGTATCATTACTCTTGTGCTCTTACCGAACGTGGTTATCGTCTTCTCTGCTGTCTTCTCTTCAGTTGCCTTGGATGTCTCTCCTGTCTTGGCTGTCTGCTGTGTTCCTGAAGTTTCTTCTTTCTGCGCTGCCTTCTGCTCTGCTACCTGCTGTACCTTTAAAGTAGTTTCTGAGACTACTACTCTGTACGCAGGTGCCTCTTCAGTAGTTATTACTCCAACGCTTGGGTCATGCTCTAGTGAACCATTGTTAAAGTATGGGTAGCACAGGAACAGCATGAAGAATCCTCCTGCGCTCATATACGACGCAGAGACTGGCACTACTTCTGTTGTTCCGTTCAGATATATTACTTTGGCTGTAGCGATGAATTTGAGGAAGCCTCCAAGCACTTTGTCCTCTGAAGCTAGGTTTACTTTGACTATTAGGTTTGGTACTCTGGGTACTGTCAGTACCTGTGTTTCGTTGTCGTACTTCTTGATGCTAAGTTTTGTAGAAACTCCTTTCTGGCTCACGACTACCGCTGAAGACGCTAGTAGGTCTGTCTCATTAGCCAGAGCCGCTTCAATAATGCTTAGTCCCTTCTTGGCAGCTATAGTGTAGTTAACTGAGGCAGCAGTTATCCAGAGTGCCAGTCCCTCATTGTCTGCTGAAATTGTTACGTTGAAGAGCTTCGAGAAGTTTCCTACAAGGAGATCGGAGAGCCATACCCACTTTTTGACTATGAAGTCTACTTTAAGCTCTGCTCTCTGAACCGTGTAGTTTAGCTCACCGCTCTGCTCCTCGACAGTAACAGTGTAAAGTCTGCATCTGAGCATTATGTTGTTTTCAGCAAACTCGTAGCTCGGTATGTGTACTTTCTCTAGTATATAGGTGAAAGCAACGCCTATAGTCTTGTTACCTGCTTTGATTTCCTCTATGTTAGTCAGTTTCCATGAACATGAGTCAAAGGGCAGGAATGGTGACCTCCACTTTGCGTTAATTTCTTTACATAGTTCTTGAGCGACTTTCAGCTCTTCTTCTTTCTCAGATATACACTTGCTCACGTTGACTACTACACTATTCAGCAGGTTCTTTGATTTAGTTATATTCATTAAACACTTATTGACATCTTCTTCCTTTAGCTCGCAGCACTCGTGTAGCCGTATGTTTATTGTCTCATTCAGCTCGCTTAAGGCTGCTTTCAGCTTAAGCCTGATTTCAATAGCTAGTTCAAGCTCGTTCTTTACTTCTAGCTGGTTCATATACTTTGAAAGCTCTAGGGAGACTTCTGTTCCAAGAGACTCCTCTACTTTGAGCATATTCTTTAAAGACTCTTTGATTTCCTTAGACTTGAGGTCAATGGTCGCGTTTACTGCTAGAAGAGCTTCCCTTAGCTCTTTTATCTTGTTGAGAGAGGCTGAGATATTTGCTGCGAGAGTCTCTATCTCTGTAACTGAGCTTAGTAGTTGCTGAGAGTATATCTCTAGGTCTCCATGCGAGACGTGTATCATTTCGTGTAGATTTCTAGTAGTTTCCTTCAGTCCGTGAGACTTGCTGATCAATACAGTTGTCTTGCTCTCTATTGACGGCAGCTCTGAGAAAGCTTTGCTCATCTTCTTGTTCTTGAAGTCTTCTGTAAATTTCACTAAATCTTCTATTATTTCAGATATTTCGTTTAGGTAGCTATTGATAGATGTAATGTATCCACCTATATTTACATGCTTCATTGATGCGTGTGACTCTAAAGTACTCATGTTGTTTCTGCAGTTTTCTATGTATCTGCATATGTGCTCTATAGTTTTGTTGAGCTTACAAGACTCCTCTATTATGCTAGACACTGTATTGTTGTATTCAGCGAATCTGCTATTTATCTCTCTAATTTTAAGCACTAGTTTAGTTATGTTTGCTTCTACTTCATTTAATTCTTGTATATACTTTTCTACGTGCTTCTTTACTGTCTTCAGTGCCTGAGTTTTATTGACTATCTTCTCTAGTACTGGTTTAACGAAAGTATCGTTTACTAGTCTGTACTCAAACCTATATCTGTGCCTAAATACTCTTGGCTCAGATATGTTAAGTATGAAGTACTCCCACATGCCCTTGAAGTGGACTACATAGATAGTTGAGTTGTCTCCAGTACGCCACCACACGAAGACTGGCTTCTCGCCTCCAGCCGGAAACATTACTGTGATTTCATCTGTTTTGACTAGTATCCACTGGCCCTGAGACCACACTTGAGGCTGAGGCAGTACTGGCTGGATGTAGATAGATGCTAACAGTACTACTAATAATATAGGTATTTTTCTCCACATACCGCTCAAACTTTCTGCTTTAAGGAAATTAAAGGTTTAGAATTCTAATTTACTCGAAGATAGTTTATGAATAGTGAACGGGGTTTCACGTTAAGTGAACTCAGCCCTTTATTAGACACGCCATTAGCCCTATGTATACTACAGATAAGACGATAGCTGCTGCCTTTTCTATACGCACTCCAACTATCTTAGATACAGCTATGCTTGAGGAGACTATAAAAAAGGACAGCGAGAAAAGAAGATACATTCTTGTCAGCACTTGATAGTAGAATAGGTAGGGTATGTAGGCGACTAGAGCCGAGATAATGTATGGTATTAGTAGCAGATAGTTTAAGGAAAATCTCCGCGTGGCGAGGACAGAGATCGCTAGAATAGAGAACACGAGAAACACTATCTGTACTTCTGGTGGAAAACTAGTCTTACAAGGCATTAGGCCTAGTAGAAGAGAGACTCCGCTGGATCTCCACGCCTTATAGTACAGGTACAGCACTACTGCTGAAACAAGAGTAGTGATCGAGCAAACTACAGGGTTTACTAGCAGAGTATCTCTAATGTCGCTCGTTTCCCTCAGCTCCTTTAAGTAGCCTAGGACAATAGCTCCTTTCTCTGATAATCTAATGAATCCTCTTTTTCGCTCAATAAGGTCTCCGAGGACATCTAAGTGGTAGTAAAGAGAGCCTGTAGAGATTCCGAGAGCTTTTTTAAGCTCCTTTACGCTAACTTCACCTCTCTCAGCTAGTATCTCCAGTATCCTCACTCTCACTGGATTACTTAGCGCTTCTAGTAGCTTCTTTCTCATTGCTCAGCAGTCTAAAAATAGACATAAAATTATATAGTTCTTAAGTCCTCTTCTTTCCACTCTGTGAGACCATAAAAAAGATAATTAGGTTCTTGAAGAAAACTTGTGGAACAAGTCCTCGTAGCTGATAATCATTGTCACTTGAATCCGGTCAAAGGACTTGGACTAAAAGCTGTAAAGAGATTCAAGAAATCTGGAGGCTGGTTCATGTGTGTAGTCAACCTTCTTTCATGGAGCTACGATATCTCTATCACAAGGGCAGAGGACTACGCTAAACTGTATGAAAAGACTATTGAGATTGCTGAAGAAGCCAGAAAGCTAGGTGTTAAAACAGCCGTAATAATAGGTCCTCACCCAGCTGAGCTAGTTAAGCTCAGTGAGAAAGTAGAGCTACTTGAAGCTGAGCAAATAATACGCCAGGCCTACGAGTTAGCCTCTAAGTATATTAGAGAAGGTCTCGCCGATGGACTTGGGGAAGTAGGAAGACCCCACTGGAACACTTCACGTGAAGTAGTTGAAGCGTGTAATAGAGTCCTCGACTATGTTTTACTGCTTTCAAGAGACCTCGACTGTGTAGTACATCTGCATTTAGAGCAAAAAGGTCTTCAAACAGTAGACGATATACACGCCAGAGTACGCAGAATAGGGGCTCGCAGAATAGTGTTTCACCACGCTGAACCGAACTGTGTTAAAGCTATTGCCTCGAGAAAAATGTACGCCTCTATTACCGGCAAAAAGAACTTTCTTCTCGAGGCAATTAGGCAGACAGAAAAATTTGTCGTTGAAAGCGATTTCCTAGATGACCCTAGGAGACCGGGAGCAGTGATAGCGCCATGGAGCATAGCTTCAACTACTAAAAAACTCTTAAACCAAAACATTATAGACTATGATAAAGTCTATAAAATCCACGTAGACAACATAAAAGAAATATACGATATAGAACTCTAGTCACTAGAATTAAGCTTACCACCAGTAAAATGTTTATACTCTGAATAACATTAGTTTTCTGTA
>QMSB01000104.1 GCA_003650815.1 Thermoprotei archaeon
GCTTTAGCGTATAGAAACTACTTTATCACACTTACTGTCTCAACTGTACACCAGCTCTTTTTACTGTCATCAATAACTGTTGTCTACACTACCGCAATAGCATATGGTGTCGGTGAGTCTGCTAAACTTCTCCTATACATGGACTAGCCTCCTAGCCTTATTTGCAGTACTTATACTCAGCTTCACACGGTATTTGCGCTACATGAGCAAGAAGCTTAACTTATCTTCATGAATCGTGAAATAGAGGAGAGAGGACTACAAGTAAATTTGACGCTACTAAGCGGCTTTCTAGTCAGATTATGTTTAATGTCGATTGTTCTAAATAGAGGCGGCTATAAGGCAAGGTTGAACTGGACGACATTAATTGTAGTTAGTTTTGCTTCAATTCCTCTCTATCCGTCAGCACAGCTATACTATCTCTCAAAGAAAATTGACTGGAAGGTAGATGTGTCGCGACTACTGTACCTGTTGTAGCTGGTGTTTCAGCGGCACTAGCTCTTCCTGTCGGGAAAGAAGGATTTGTTTAGTTGCTTTGTATCTTGTTCTTCTCTACGCCCTACTGATATTAGCGTCTGCGGGTAGTTACTACTAGTTTATGAGAAGAAGGCTCTAAGAGATTTAAAGAAGTTGCTAATGCATTCTACTAGATTGGCGCTATTAGTAGTGCTGGCTACAGCCGATGTACCAGTAATTCTCAGCCAGCTAGAGAGAATACTTGGTATACCTAAGCAGACTGTACACAGCCACTTAGAAGCGATGGTCAAGACAGGTGCTGTTTTAAAGAAATGGATTATCGCCGATAGGCCTAGAGTAGTCTACAGGGATCAACGAGAAGCGGGTAGACGAGGTTTTGGCTATATTAAAGTACATTAGAGAAAACATAGATAATTTGGAGAAAATGCTGAGCGCTAAGTTTAATAGTGTGTAACCGTAGCTCGGAGCCTGTGCACTCGTGGAGAATACATAGTACAGAACTAATTAGTGGGCTTAGTGGAAAACACTCTCCTAGACTAGAGAAGCTCGCAGAAATGCTGAATGAAAACGCTAAGGTACTTGACATAGGATGCGGCTCCGGCCGAAATACTCTCTTTTTGAAGAAAATGGACTTTCATGTAGTTGCACTAGACATAGCTTCAACACCTCTATTAAGTCTCCCAGCCGAATGCCTTAAAGTCATGGCGACAGCGGACTCAGCTCTGCCCTTTAGAGAAAACTCTTTCGATGCAATAGTAGACTCCTATACATTCACCTTTATTGAAAACCATAAGCTATACGTAAGTGAGTTAAGTAGAATACTTAAGCCGAAAGGATTACTCCTCGTAGAGTTCGACAAGGAACCGCATATAGTTCCTCACAGTGAACTCAAGGATATCCTCTATGAAGTATTTACGAAAATATTTAAAGTTATTGAAATACATGAAATATATCACGCGTGGGGATGCATTTTCGACGAAACTAAAAAAGATGTCCCCGCATTATCAGCTATACTGCAACCTATGTAACTAAGAAACAGTTTTACAGGACTCTCAAATAACTTTTATTAACTATTACGGTCTCTGTGTAAATTAGTGAGCTTATTGAAGCACTAGAACGTGATAAAAGTCTGCGAATGCGGTTAGCAAATATTTTAGTTAAAGATAAAAGCTTTATTGCAGTTATTACAGTAGAGATGATAGCTAATCCTGAGGTAAGACTTGCTATGCTGAAAGGACTGCTAGGAGAAGTAGCTACTAAAAAGGACTTAGTGGGGCAGAAAATAGAGCTTAAAGAAGAAATAGATAGTCTCAGAAGAGAGCTTCGTGAATTTAAGAGGGAAATGTACGAGTTTAAGAGAGAGATGTATGAGTTTAGGAGAGAAGTTAGGGAGGAGATTAGGCGTCTTGACGAGAAAATAGAGATGTTTAGGAGTGAGCTTACGCGGCTTATAATGATAGCTATTTTAGGTATTATTGTCAGTATTGCTTCAACAATAATCTCTACAGTGATTTTAAGAGCAGTACTGCCTTAATACTTACGAGAAGCCTAGCTCTCTTAACGTGTTTTTAGCTAAGTCGAGGAGTTTTCTCGCACCTCCTGTTATGAAGCCTATGTCGCTTCCAATGTTGATAAACCTGTATCCTAGCTCAAGGTGTTCTTTAAGCTGATCTATTGATGAAGCTATGCCTGGACAAACTTTCGTGTTCTCATGAGCCTTAACTATTTTCTCTATAGCTGCTTTAACTTCAGGGTGCTGGGGATTCCCTAAATAGCCTAGTGATGCTGATAGATCCATCGGTCCGACAAAAGTGGCATCTACTCTCTCAACAGACAATATTTCCTCAATATTCTGTACTGCTTTAGCTGTTTCTATCTGAACAATAACTGCTACCTCGGAATTAGCTCTCTCTAAATACTCTCTAGTCTTAAGACCGTAGAGAGAAGCCCGTAGAGGCCCGCATCCCCTGATTCCTTCGGGTGGATATTTACATGCTTTTACTGCTTTCTCTGCTTCTCTACGGCTGTTTACCCATGGGACAATAATATTGAATACTCCTAAATCGAGTACCCTTTTTATCGTAACGAAGTCATTCCAAGGTACTCTAACCACTGGCACAGTTTCTGTTCCCGCTACTGCTTGTAAAATAAGCTTGACATCTTCTAGCTCTAGAGGAGCGTGCTCCATGTCTATGAAAAGCCAGTCAAAACCTATATGAGCTAAGGCTTCAGCTACCTCAGGACAAGGAATAGTTATAGCCACACCTAAGGCTACGTCTTTGCTACTGAACTTTTCTTTAAGAATATTATGTGCTCTCCACACAGTGACTACTATCAAGAACAGTACTTATTAAACTATTCAAGTAGCCTGTATAGTGAAGAAGATAAACAATTTATTAACTTAAGCTAAGTAAAATTGGTGACTTAAATTCCACAAGTAAATAGAGAGTACATTGAAGCACGTATAAGAGAACTTCATGACACTATACAGATGATCTATGAAATTATAGCTAAAAGTTTTGATAAACTGAGTATTTACGAGAAAATCTCTTTAAGATATTTCATAATTCAGCTTGTTGAAGCAGCTGCCGCTTCTGTATGCATATTTTATCAAATATTTTTAATGAGAGAGCAGAAGGATATCCTGACTGCTTCAATAGACTCGGGAAAAAAGGTGTTATTCCGAAGGATTTAGCTGAGAGACTGACTTTAGCTGCTAGATTACGGAATCTGCTTATACACAGGTACTGGGAGATAATAGATGAGAAAGTCTATGAAAATGCTAAGAAAGGTTTAAAAGACTTTGAGGAGTATGTTTCTTACATTAGAGAATTTATTGAAAAACATGATGACTGAGTTTAAGTACTATGAATTAAATGAAGAAGAAAAGAAATACATACTTAAGAAACTCAGAGAAATACTCTCTATTGAGGAAGAAATAGTGTTCGCGTATGTTCACGGAGGCTTCATTGAAAGAAGTTTCTTTAGAGACATCGATGTAGCGGTTTGGATTAAGTCTCTTGAGAAAGCTTTCTACTACACTGTTAACTATTCGGTTAAGCTAGAAATAAAGATAGGATACCCAGTAGATGTCCATGTTTTAAATGAAGCTCCTCTATCATTTAGATACCATGTTTTTACTAGAGGAAAACTATTGTTCTCTAAAGACGAGTACTTAAGAAGCCTTATTGTCAACACGACTATTAGAGAGTATCTCGACTTCAAGCTATTAGAAAAACTTGTTTTAAAAGAATCTACTCGAGTCCGTAGATCTTAACAGGGTTCTCGTAGAACAACATTCTGGCGACTTCTAATGCCTCATTTAAGCTGCTTATCCTCTTCTCTTCTACTAGTTTAGACAGCACTTGAGCAATATTTTCTTCAGCTATTCTCAAGTGTCCTACAACTTTCTCAAAAGAGTAAACTAGGTAGTCTCCGCCAAAAGCTATTATCTTGTTAATTGGAACAATGTCGAAATACTCTAATAGCCCTGAGACAGTCATATGTGAAGAAACTATATGACTCCAGCAGAGATTTAAGTAAACATTATGGTAGTTTTTAGCTATAAAAGCAGTGTCGCGTACCCAAGGCATTCCCATGTGATATAGGTCGAATTTCGTCTCGGGATATTTCTGGAAAAGAGGAATATTGTGTCGCGGGTCTAGTTGCCTAAAATCATCCCATACTCCAGCGTGAACTGCTACTACTAAGTCTTTCTTACCAGCCAGCTCTATTAACTTCTCTCTGATAAAAATGAATAAAAGGTCTCTTTCACTTGAATCTAGTGGAAAGCTCGTTAAGCCTTTCCTGAAGACTCTATCCGCCTTATCAAAAGAGGGGGGCTCTCTATAAGGCATAGACACTGTCTTAAGACCTACTACTCCCCTTTTCTTCCATTGATCTAGCTTAAAATCTAAGTAATTTAAGTAGTCGTCTAGACTCCTTACATCAAATCCTTCTTCACGACACTTTATTTTAAGCCCCGTAAAGTCCTTTATCTCGGCTAGCTTATTCACCCATACTACTGGCCTCATATACTTTTTCTCGAAATCTAGCTCACTCCACTGAGGTAAAACATATTTTGCTCTACATTTTTCTACAAGAATCTTATCATATATTCCAGGCTTATTCTCCTCCTTCATTTTATCAGAGATCTCTTTATAGTTACTCCAGTTTACCTCATCATACCCATATACCTCCTTTAAAGCTATTTTAAGAGCCCTATAGTAAGTACCATACTTTATATACTTTATATAAGGCTCAATTACTTTAAAGCGTTCCTCCAAAGGTATAGAAGTATTTCGAAGAAAATCTATCAACTTCCATCTCTCCCTAGCAGTTATCCCCCATGGACGACAACCCGCGGAAATCAAGTCATTTACAGTATAATGTGAGAACAAGAAACATACATCAGGTTTAAGCGAAAGCCTCACTTTTTCTGGCGCTAAATGCTCATGAGCATCTACTATGAGCAAAGCTCTAATCTCTCTTAGAAGACTTTCATATATACTCATATTTAAGTAATCAGTCTAGTATTTAAATAACTACCCAAGAAAAGACGCTGTCAAGTTAAGACTTTTACAAAGGCCTGCCCTCTGAGAATCTCAGACATTTGTAGCAAAGAGCACTTAGCTGAATAATGTTTGAGATACGGACATTAAGCTTATATAGGGTAACTATGATTACCGTAACTGTGGTTACCGTAACTAGGATTATAGATATTGATAATCTCAGAAAAATAAAGCCTCCTATCTTATTTTACGGTAGGAGAAAGACTGGTAAAACATTTCTAGTTAAAAACTTTTACAAGAATGCAGAATACTTCTTCGTTAAGAGAAACAGAACAATTTTCTGGGAAAATAAGAAAACTACTCTTAACTATGAAGAATTAACTAAAATAATAGATATACTGTTGAAAGATAAGCTTGTAATAATTGATGAATTCCATAGATTACCAGAAGATTTCCTAGATTATCTACACTTCAAACAACCTAGTAACATTATTTTAATAACATCTACTCTCCATCTAGTAAAAAGTCTTCTAACAAAGAAATCCCCTATTTTAGGACTATTTCTCGAATATAGAGTAGATCTCATAGATGAACGAGACATACTAGCTAATCTTTCTAAACTATTTAGTGGAAAAGAGTTAATAGAGAAATCTGTTTTCTTAAGAGAACCTATACTACTTCAGTGGGCTGAACTAGACTTAGTCGATGTACTTGAGAAACTAAAACTTACTGTTCCTGCACTAGTAGGAGAGATTTTTATTGAAGAAGAGAGAGAACTTAGTGAAAGATATGAAGGAATTTTGCGGGCAGTAGCATCTGGTAAACAAACTATAAGCGAGATTACAAACTATCTCTATGCAAGAAAACTTATAAGCAGGCAATCTCCCTCTCTTGTTAAAAGTTATGTAAAGAATCTACTATCTATAGGTCTTTTAAAAAGATACAAAGAATATAAGAGAGAAAAATACTACTACTTCGTAGACTCACCTATAGTAGACTTATACTTCTATTTAGATGAAAAATATAATTTTTCTGAAACAAAACTATCAAGAGAATATTTTTTAGAGAAAATACCCTTCTATGTCGAAGACTTCTTTAGAAATCTTTTTGCTAAGCTAACTGAATACAGAATATTTGTCATGAGGAAGCCAGAGCTCGAAGTAGATGCTATACTTGGAAAATTTCAGCAAGCTAAAGTAGTAATTGAAGTAAAGTGGAGAAAGGGGCTTTCCAGAAGCGAAGTAGTTAAAATTGAAGAAAAATTATCAAAGTTTAAGGGTGTTAAAAAAGTATTAATTGTACCAGATAAAAGTGAAGTAGAGTACACCCCAGCAAAAATCGAAGTAATGGATATTAACGATATTTTAGAAGAAATCCTTAAATACTATTCTGGACACTGACATCAATGACTTCGAAATCGATTACAGTCTTTAATTACTCTATAAAATAGTTAAATAATTTAGATAAAATTGTTTACCTACTACACTATACTCTTCCCTTCACATTTATAAGGTATGTTAAGAAGCCTAGTTATCGTCGGTACTAC
>QMSB01000105.1 GCA_003650815.1 Thermoprotei archaeon
ACTTTATATTGTTGTATTCCTTTTGAGAAATCTATTAATGTGTCTAGTGTTTTTATTTCTTCTAGTGTTTTTAGTACTTCTTCTTTGGTCATTTAATATCCCTGTGAGAGGAGGTGCTGGTATTATATTTATCCCACTGGGTTATTTAAGTGATTAGGATGGTGTGAGTAAAGTTGTTTGTGAGAATTAGCTGGCCCCTCAGCTCCCTAATTTTATTTAGGTTTTTTAATTTTAATATATTTACAAGGTTTTTCGCTTGGTGAGCGAGAATCGGGTGCTTCTTTTATTACGTTTTTGTTGTTAAAGATGGGTATATTCTTGTTTTTTCTAGATGGTATTATTTTCTTTTAATTTAGGTGGAAACATTTTGTATGGTTTGAGCTCTATTAGGGTTTATGTTATTGACGTGGAGGTTGATGAGAGTAACGGTGGTTTTATTCTGTTTCGGTTAGAGATGTTGAGTTGGATGCGTATTTGATTGTTGGGGATGAGTCGTTTTATTTTAGCGTGTTGGGAGGGTTTTTGTTGAGCCTAATGATTCTGCTTGGAAGATATGGGTTATTCATAAGTGGGTTGCTGATAATATTCGGTATGTTAGTGATCCTTATAGGGGGGAATATGTTCAGCATCCTATTGAGACTCTTCGTTTAAGGGCTGGTGATTGTGAGGATTTTGCTGTGTTGCTTACTTCGCTTTACCGGGCTGTTGGGCTTAGGGCTGTTTTAATCAATGTTGATGCTGATGGAGATGGAGTGGGTGATCATATGGCTTCCCTTGTTCACTTTCCTGGCTCTATTGACGAGTTTTTAGAGAAAGAGGAGTATTTCTTTAAGGTTTTTGGAGTGAGGCATCGTGCTCACGCTTACTATTATTCGGGTATTTTAGGTGAGGTGAGAGGTGTTTGGCTTATTGCGGATCCTC
Source organism: Thermoprotei archaeon (assembly GCA_003650815.1). Lineage (GTDB taxonomy): Archaea > Thermoproteota > Thermoprotei > Thermofilales > B15-G2 > B15-G2. Next base: position 922 of record QMSB01000105.1, read on the forward strand.
TTTTCTCTAGGCATAAATATGCTGTTTCGGACGTTCTTGAGGATTATAAGGTGATGAAGTTTCTCGAGGAGCCTTCTGTTTAGCTTTTTCTTTTAGCCAAGAATATGTGTGTTATTAGGCTGGCTATTATGAATATTGTTATGATTGCTGTAATGAATATCGTTGGGGACTTGGCTTGCATTTGTCTCGCTGTGGCTACGCTGAATTCTGTGAATTCTTTTGTTTTGCTTATTTATATGGTAGACCGTGTAATGTTCTAGGATATCTATTTACTCGAGGACTAGAGTTCCTTTAGTAGCTTCTTGCTCTTTCTTTTAACACTTTTCCTTCTTCTATGCGTACTATTATTATGTTAGCTATGTAGTTTAGTGGTAGCTTGATTACTGCTTTTGTTACTGTTTCTTCTTCTTGGTAATATTTTGTAGCTGGTCGTACTTTTAGCTTCTATTAATTTCTATTTTCTTTAAATAGTAGTAGGTGTGGTGTAGTATTTTGGTGTGGGGAAGCAGAGTAGGTAGTGGTGCTGTGATGTAAATAGGTTTTTGTTCAGCACATTTTGTTTACTGGAAAATGAAATGAATTTATAGTGTGGTATGTTGCTTAGCCGTAGATTGGTGGTCTCTTAGACTTCTTATACATTATTTCTTTTGAAATTGCTTCAAGTAGTTGTTGCATTAGTTCTATGTATTCTTCGTTTCTTTCTTCTAGTTTTTCTAATGGTATTTTTATTTTTGTTATTTTTTCTATTGCGTTTAGTGCTCTTTTTAGTGCTGAGAGATCTGCTCCGTATTTGCTAAATACATCGATCATTTTTTGATAGAATGTTAGTTTGTCGCGAAATATTTCTTCTTTTCTGAGGGTTTCTAGGATTGCTTTAATTAGGTCTGATTCTACTCTGAGTATTATTCCGTCTACTCTTGTTTTTGCGCACTGGTTTAGTAGGTATCCTGCTGTGCTGAGGTATACTCCTGTGTATGGTTGTAGTCCTAGTTTCTTTAGGTCGTCTACTAGGTGTTCTTCTGTGATGAAGTATACTTTTTCTGCTTTCTCGTTTCTTGGTGGCATGAAGTCTAGTGCTATTATTTTCCCTATTTCTTGTTCGTTGCACCATGTTACTATTTCTTTAGCTATTTTGGGGAATAGTTTGAGGTGTTTTTCGTAGTCTATGTCTGGTGGTAGCTTGAATACTAGTAGTGGGTGTTTTGGGCTGAAGTATATTGTGTAGGGGTGTATTAGTTTTCCTTCTGCTGCGTATACTAGTGGGCTTATTTCTTCTATGTCAATGTATGCTATTGGGCTCATTTCGAGGGTTTCGATTATGTAACCTGCGAGTAGGCTTGGTAGTGCTATTGGGGAGTAGAGGGGGTATAGGAGGACTTTGTTTTCATAGAATCTGAGTATTGTTTCATGTATTAAGGGGTTTTCGCTCATGTGTTTAGTATAGTGGCTTAGTTTTTAAGCCTTAGTGTAGTCGTGAAAAGGAGGGGGCTGTTTATGTGATTATGTTTATTAGTTTCTTTTCTGTTTATAGCATATGTCTAAGGTTAGTGAGATTGCTGAGGTTGTTGAGAGGGAGGGTGGTGATGTTGAGGAGTTTTATAGGGTTTTTGAGAGGCTTAAGAAGAGGTATCGTGGTAAGCTTAGTGAGAGGGCTATTGCTTTGATTGCTGCTAAGAAGCTTGGTGTTGATGTTACTGATATACTGTATCCTCCGATTAGGGGTCGTGTTCTTTCGATTGGTCCTGTTAAGGTTAAGCCTGATGGTTCTCAGTACCGGTTGTTTACTTTGGTGACTGAGAATAGGCGTTATCTTTGTGTAGCTTTTGGGGAGGAGCATGTTAGGAAGCTTGATGAGCTTGAGGACAGGGCTGTGAAGATCTCTAGGTATGTTATTGCTTCGTTTAGGGATACTAGGATTTATAGGGTTACTGAGAGGAGTTTGATGGAGGAGATTCCTGATGAGGAGTTGCCTCCGATAATATATATGCCTGCGGCTTGGGTGAGTAGTATTAAGGAGATTATTAGTAGGAAGGTGCCGGGGGTAATTGAGGTAGCTGTACTGGACTCGGATATTACGGAGAATATGGTTTGTCCTGAGTGTGGGCGTATAGTAGAGTATGTTGAGGAGACGTGGGTTTGTGCTGTTCATGGTTCTGTCGAGCCTGAGATTAGGCGTTTCTCTAGATATCATATTGCGGATAAGTCGGGTGTTTATTTGGCTACTAAGGTTGGTGAGGAGGAGTTGCCTGAGCTTCATACGGCTATTGTTAAGGCTTATCCTAAGGGGTTGGAGGAAGTGCTTATAACGAAGGTTTATCAAGTGAAGCCTATTGAGGAGGAGGCTAAGGAGGAAGAGAGGGAGAGTGGTTTGCTGTAGTTTAGTGGGTTTATTTAGGCTATGTTTGTTGCTAGGTTTGTTGATAGAGTAGTTGAGTTAGAGCGTCTTAGGGATTTTTCTTTTAAGGGGTTTTATCCAGTTTTGTTTATTTATGGTCCTGAGGGCTGTGGTAAGACTAGGCTTTTGAGGGAGCTTGTAGGGGAGTTGAGGGAGTCGGGTGAGTTTTTTGTAGTGTATGTTGATGCTCTTGTTTTTAAGGGTAGTGTTGAGGAGGCTGTTTATGGTGATGAGTTGTTTATTAAGGTTTTAGGTGAGCTTGTTTCTTTAGCTGAGCCTTTGGGTAAGGCTGTTTCAGTAGTTATTCCTTATGCTGTTAAGAAGTTTTGTGAGAGGTTTTCTATTAGGGGTAGGCGTGTAGTCGTTGTTGTAGATGATGTGGCTCGTCCGCTTGGCTTGGAGCATATTGAGGTGTATTCGAAGCAGTTGCTGAATCTGCTGGAGTATTTGAGTAGTAGGGCTAAGAGTGTTTTTATAGTGGCTTCTACTAGTGAAGGGTTTTCTCGGAGTATTCTTCTTAGGCACAGCTATGTTTGTGTAGAGCTTTTATGGAATCTTCCTTTCGAGGGGTTTGTTGAGCTAGCCGGGGAGCTGGGTGCTCCTGAGAGGCTTTTAGAGTACTTGTGGAGGGTTACTGGGGGGAATCCGAGGGCTCTTATTGAAGTTAAGTACTGTGACTGGGATGTAGATAAGTGGTTTTCTCGGGCTGTTGTGAGGAAGCTGAAGGTTTTTCTCGAGGAGGTTGAGTTAGAGGAGCGGGATGCTTTAAGAAATTCACTAGAGGATCCTGATGTTTTTGCTGAGAATAGGAGTCTCTTGGAGAAAGCTCTTCGCTATAACTTGGTTTCTCCAGTGGATAGGCCTGCGCTCGGCTATACTCCTGAACCTGACTCTGAGCTAGGTATAGGAGAGAACTATGCTTGGCAGCTGCCAGCCTACCCTATTGTTCTTAAGAAACTTTTAGTCTGTTAGGCTAAGGTCGCTAATCTATCATTATTAATATACGTACTTCTTGAAGCCTTTAATTGCTATGTTGTCTAATTGAATTATATTAAATTTTAAATACTCTGTCTTAATGACCTCTTATAGAATAACATTTAGCGTACTTGAGCTACTGATTTAAAGAATATTCTAATAACGAGTTGTTGTGAACCAGTGACATAGTTAGTAAATCTGATATTATATTAACAAGACTTATATATATTTGCTGACAGTTAGATAACAAATGCCTCTTAAGGTAAGCGACTTAGTTGCACAGAATCCTTGGTGGAGGAACAGAGATGAGATACTGAGAGATGAGAAAGTAGTAGAAGCACTAAATAAGACTCCTCGGAAAAAATATTCCTTCAGGAAACTTGAGAATACTCTGCTTCTAGGGCCCCGTCAGGTAGGGAAAACGACGTACCTCAAGCTAATGGCACGTTACTTGATCTTTGAGAGAAAAGTAGACCCTGATAGAATACTCTATTTTTCCTGTGAACTACTCACAGATAGAAAAGAAATAGTTGAAGTGTTAAAATTATACGACACACTCTTCCCCGAGAAAACAGAAACTAAGTATATTTTACTAGACGAAGTAACATTCGTAGAAAACTGGGAAGCAGCAGTAAAACACATACTAGACACCTCACTTTCACGAAATAAAGTCCTCTATATAACAGGGTCAAGCTCTATATGGCTACTAAAGGGAGCAGAAAAAATGCCGGGTAGAAAAATATCAGTTAAACTCTTCATGCCTCTCACCTTCAGAGAGTACACTAGGTTATTTGGGTCTAAAGAAGTAAAGAATATAGTTGAGTCAGTAAAGCCAGTAAACTTAAGTAAGCTAGACAACATTAAAACACTGTACCGAAAAGCACTAAAACTATCACTAGTGCAGAAAGAGCTAGATGAGCTTTTATTAAAGTATCTTAAGACGGGAGGCTTCTATAAACCCGTCTATGAGTATCTCCAAAGGGGTAGAGTAAGTCAGGAAACATACTTGATGTACGTTAAGTGGATAGAAGGAGACTTAGCTAAGCTAAATAAGAAAATAAGTTTCCTGCGCCCACTAATAACAGCTATTGTAGAAAAAGTATCTACGAGAACTTCATATGCTTCACTAGCTAAAAACTCTGAGCTTAAAAGCCATGTAACAGTAAGAGACTACATAGAAGTACTAGAAGGACTTCTTTTACTGAGGACATTCTATCAAGTAAACCCCTCTACTAAGACACCATACTATAGGAAAGAGAAGAAAATATACTTCACAGACCCATTCCTCTACAATACGTTTAAAGGATACTCTCATGAAGTATACAGAGACTACTCTACTGAAAAACCAGAAATACTCGTAGAAAGTACTGTGGGAGAACACTTAGCGAGACAGTATAGAGACTACAAAACAAGAGTAATGTATTACCAGGAAACAAGGGAAACTGACTTCACAGTACTTAAAGACGACTTAAAGCTAATAGGAATTGAGGTTAAGTGGCAGAGAAATACGCGTCCACAAGACTTCCCGAATAGACATAGATTTAGAGAGAAAATCCTTGTAACAATGAATAACCTAGACTACAGTCAGAAATATAATATGGCTTTAATACCAGCATCAATATTCCTACTGCTACTAGATACGCATCCCCAATACAAAATAGACTAAATACAGACTTGAACCTTACTTACAGAGTAGCAGAGGAAAATCTGCTATGTGTTGTATTTTGGAGAAAAATAAACTACTATGTGGTTTCCGTGATTAAATATGAGTGAAGCTATCCTGTATCTCTTAAGGCTTCCTAGCTTACCTTAGTTAAATCTACTTCAGAATAGTCCTAGTACTTAGGGCAAGATATCTTCTTAATTAAATATTTTCCATGAAAATACTTTTCTAGAGATCTATAAGATTTGTGAGCTGACCTATAT
>QMSB01000106.1 GCA_003650815.1 Thermoprotei archaeon
CTGTGACTACTGGAGCCAAGATACCTGCTATTCTGCCTATACTAGAGGCTACTCCAGCTCCAGTACCTCGGATACGAGTGGGATATAGTTCTGGAGTATAAGTGTAGAGAACAGACCAAGCTCCGAGATTAAAGAAGGATACTACTAGGCTGTAGAGGAGTATTGAGTTTAAACTTCGAGTAGTTCCTAGGAGTAGGCAGGCTGCTCCAGCTACTAAGAGGTAAACTGCTAGTATTGGTTTTCTTCCTACTTTATCGAGCATCAGCGCAGCACTGTAGTAGCCGGGAATCTGCGCTAAAGTGACTACAAGTGTCCACTCAAGTGTTTTAACTATCTTGTAGCCGAGCTTCGTGTAGTATATGGTCGGTAGCCACAGAAAGACTCCGTAGTAGGTGTATATGAGGGAGCACCACAGAATCCACAGTAAGAGAGTTCTATTCCAATACCTTATGCTAAAAAGTTCTTTAATAGCTTTCGCTAAAGTTAATTTAACGTACTTTATTTCAATATACTTTAGATTATTGGATGGAAGCCCTAGTATCTTTAGCACCCTTTTAAGCTCTGGAATGTTTTTTCTCTCTAGGAGATATCTAATAGACTCTGGTACTACGAGTACTATAATGGGAGCTAAAGCTAACGCTATAAGTGATATTAAGAAGGAGGTTCTCCAGCCGTAGTAGGGAATTATGAAGTATCCCGCGAGTATTCCTCCTAGTACTCCCCAGACCCACGCTGTTTCAACAAGCCCCACTAACCTTCCCCTATAGTTAGCTGGAACGTACTCAGATAAATAGACTCCTGGAAGCGGCAGTGTTCCTCCCAGACCTATTCCCGCTAAGAGTCTCAACACTGCTAATGTAGCTGGGTCAGGAGCAAGAGCATTGATTGCCGTAAATAAAGCTGAGCCAGGGAACATCACCAGTAGAGTCTTTTTCCTCCCTATGACATCTGAGAGATATCCTGACATTATTGCTCCAATAAACATTCCAATAAACCCTGAGCTTAGAATAATTCCTGAAGCGTAGGGGTCGAGACTCCATTCTTCGACTATTTTTGGTAAAGCTACTGAAATCAACATTATGTTCATTGCGGTAAAGCCGTATACTATAAAGCATATTGTGAATAACTTGAGGTGAAATACCTTAAGTCCAGCTCTCTCCAAGTGGTCGAGTATAGCCATATATATTCATATTTGGAAAAGAGGTTTTAATCTCTACCTCAGCCCTCTTTCCCTAATAGCACAGTAATTGAAGACTACTTCATGTGCTCTATGCTCTGCATCCCTTAAGCCCATGAGATCCATGAAAACACTACGTGTTTTCAATACTCCTTTGACTGCTAGAACATGAGCCCCTATTTTACCGTAGACTCTACTAACCTTATCTTCGGCAGAGACTCCTAGTTCAGGGTCAATGAGCCTTATAGAAGCACTTGAAGACAATTTTACTTCTCCTAGACTATATACTAGGTAAAAGGCTGTGGGAGAGTAAGGTAGAGAAGCTAGCTTACTATAGTCTTCTAGCCTATTAGCATAGTCTGTTATCACTACAACAGGTTTTCTCCGACCAAGCTTTTCAGCTACTTCAACTACTGAGCTTAAGCTAAGGGAGCCTCGTGGAGGAGCCCTACATATATGCTTTAAGACTACATAGGGTATTCTCCAAGAATCTAGTCTAGGGTAAACCGAAATCCTGTCGCTTAGGACTACTAGTGTTATCTCGTCGTCTAGTCTCCTAGCAGCCTCACAAATCAAAGTAAGCACATAGAGGGCTGTAAGAAACTTTTCCTTAAATTTCACTGATAGAGTATAGTCAAAGACTAACAATATATGCAGTTTTTTCTCAGACCTATACTCTTTGACAATTAGCCTCATTTCTCCATTAGGCTTAATCATTCTCGCTGAAAGCTTCCAGTCAATAAATCTATAGTCGTCTTCAAACCTGTAATCCCTAAAGTCTTCGTACTCAAGGCCTAAGCCCTTAATCCGTGAAGGAGCAGTACCCCAGACTAAGCTACTCGCCTTCTCTCTAGCCATTAAAAATATCCTCTTAGCTTTCTCACATCTATTTTCGCTCAACACAGAATAATCGATACAGCTGACTTAAGGCTTGTGGTCCGTCGAGAACACTTTATATTTCTCATAGTTTACTTAAAATGTGGGCGAACTAGTTGAAAGATTTTATAGTAAAGATGAGCTAAAAAATGCTTTAATAGTGGACTCAGAAGGGCTTATCTATGGTTTTCTCGAAGACTATTTTGTTGAAGGAGGTAGAGTCTATATTAAAGCCTACGTGACTGTCGAGGCGGAGGAGCTTTATGTAGACTACGAGAAGCTTTTCCAAGCTATAAGAAAGAGGGGAGTAGAAGTCTCTGAGAACGCTCCTCTAGAAATACTAGTTTCTACTGCTAGAGAGCTGGGCTTAGATATACCTTACCGTAGGGCATCTAAGAGAATAAGGCTCGTTAAGGGGATTTTCCCTGTAGAAGAGGTTAAGTGGATAAGTTCAGCTACATTTGTCAAGGAGACGGGAGAGGAGGAGAAAAAGACTGTTGTTCTCTTGAAGACTCCTCGTGAAGCCAAGTATAGGGGGGCTAGGAAACAGAAAGAGCCTGTTTTAAGTGAGGAGTCTATTCGAGGGAAACTTGTAGTCAGTTTGTCTAAGGGAGTCTTGGGTTATGCTGGAGAACTAGTAGTAGGCTTTGGGAGAGCAGGACTCAGAGTATACAGAAAGCTCGGTGGGAGAAAGTACGTGAACTGGCTTAAGTTCATAACAGAGCTCAGGAGGCGTAGGTTCGTAGATTTAGCAGAGAAGCTTGCAGAGTACGCAGACCCCTATAAAGAAAGCAAGCTTCCTTTGTCTAAGCTAAGTGAGGTAGAGGAGATTCTCAGGAACGAGAAGGTGAGTGAAGAAGTGTTTCAGCTACTTCAGGGCAGCGTGTACTCTGAGGCAGAGGAACCTGTATACAGGGATGTTCCTCTGGATAGTATTCTTAAAATAAGAGAAGTCATTATTGTAGAGTAAGCTACAGGTGATAGTCTTGGATTTAAGTGAGATAAAGGAAGTCTGTAGGAAGATTTCAGACAGCATTAATAGTGTTGTTTTAGGCTACGAGAAAGAAGTCAAACTCATTCTAGTCTCTCTTCTGTCGAATGGACACGTTTTGCTTGAAGGAGTCCCCGGTGTAGCGAAGACTACTCTAATCAAGAGTATTGCGAAAACTCTCGGGCTATCTGAGAAAACAGTAGTCGTAGACGGCGTGCCGTATAGAGGCTTCAGCAGAATACAGTTCACACCAGACTTAATGCCCTCAGACATAACAGGGACACTAGTGTATAATCCTCAGACACGAGAATTCGAGCCAAGACTAGGGCCAGTATTCAGCTATATTGTGCTCGCAGACGAGATTAACAGAGCAGTACCTCGCACACAGTCAGCCCTACTACAGGCAATGCAGGAAAGAGAAGTAACCATAGGCGACAAAACATATCCCTTAGAAATAAGAGAGAAGGGCAAGTTCTTCTTCGTCCTAGCTACCCAAAATCCTGTTGAGCAGGAAGCAACCTACCCTCTGCCAGAAGCTCAGCTAGACCGCTTCCTCATGAGAATCTTCATGGAGTATCCTCCCTCTCTTGAAGTAGAGAAAAACGTGTACAGACTCCATATGAGTAGAGTAAAAGAGCCCTACGAAGACCTCGAGCCAGTAGTAGAGGCGCCATGGATAATCAAAGCTCAGGAAACAGTAGCCACGCAGGTAACAGTCCCTGAAGACATACTAGAGTACATCACACGGCTCATTAGGAGCACTCGTCCACAGATTTTTGAGCCAGCTGCAGACTACTTTGAGCTAGGAGCGAGCCCTAGAGCAGGAATATTCTTAGTCAAAGCAGCTAAAGCACACGCGGCTCTAAGAGGCTCAAGTGAAGTAGAGGAAGTAGACGTAGAGGAAGTGCTTTTCTCTGTTTTAAACCATAGACTAATACCTTCTTTCGAAAAACTTGTAGAAATAGAAGTTAAGGGTGAAAGACACTTAGCTAGATATAAGCTAATTAAAGAGGGGCTCGACTTAATCAAAAAGACAGTAAGATAATGAAATATTGTTGGCGAGGCTGAAGAACTCTCTAATAGTGCAACGAGCCTCAGGCAGCACTTAATGCCGCTTACTCTGAGTCTCTTAGAGCTTGTTTCGTTTATTTATGTGCCAAGTGTTCTACAGTATAGTTTTTAAAGGTTTGTTTCGTATTTAGTGTAGATTATGAGTCGAGGTGGCGTGCTTGGCAGTCATTGAAGTAAGAGACCTGTATAAGTCTTACGGGAAAACAGTGGCTCTCAGAGGCGCTTCCTTTAGTGTACCTTCTAAGACAGTGGCGGCTCTCCTCGGGCCGAATGGAAGTGGCAAGACTACTACTCTAAAAATTTTAGTTGGTGTACTCAAGAGAGATAGAGGGGACGTTAAGGTTTTTGGCTTTGATCCATGGATTAATGGTGTTGAAGTGAGAGAGCGTCTAGGTATTCTTCATGAGAAGCCTATTTTCCCTGGAGATGTTAAAGTTAAAGTTCTTTTGAAGTATCTTGCTAAGCTGAAGGGCTATAGTGGTAGTGAGGTCGAGAGAGTTGCTAGAATAACTGGGCTCGTGAAGTACCTTGATAGTAGGGTTAAGAGTCTTTCTAGAGGCTATTTACAGAGACTTGGTTTAGCTCAAGCACTCATAGGGGATCCTGAGCTACTTTTACTTGATGAGCCTACTGCGAACCTCGATCCTCTAGCTAGGAGGGAGATTTTAAGACTTATCAAGTCTTTTCAGAAAGAGCTTGGTGTAACCATACTAGTTTCAAGCCACATTATTCCAGAGCTAGAAGAGATATGTGAGTACGCTGTTTTCATTAAAGAAGGAATTATCGTAGACTATGGGAGGCTCGAAGATCTTTCCAAGAAATACTTTACTGAAGTATCATATAGAGTGGTTGTAGAGAAGCCTAGAGAACTCGCCTCTAAAGCTATTTCCTTTGACTTCGTGAAGGGAGTTGAAGTAGAGGAAAACAGTGTTGAAATAAAAGTTAAAGCTGGTAGAGTCTCTGAGCTCGCTGATTTTCTTGAGTCTTCTAAAGATACTTATGGTGTTCGTAAAGTAGAGTTTGTCAGAGCTGAGCTAGGTGATCTATATGAAAGGGCTGTTGCGGGGACTTAAGAAAACTAGCTTAGCTAGGATAGCTACTTACTTTTCGTACGCCCACTACAGAGTATTTCTCTCAGTACTGACAGTAACTTCACTAATGATATTTATGCACACAGCTATACTCATCTTCATGCTACCTCCTCCATTCAGTACAGGACCCTTCCTCGCTCCCATAATTGCTCTCACAAGCTTCTTCTATGTATTCGTAATAGTTTACTTAATCTCAGTATTTACGTCAGAGCTCAGTACTGGAGGAGCTCTCCTCTTCTTATCATTTCCTTTAAGCAGAGTAGAGTATGTTTTCTCATGGATTTTAAACAGTGTTGTTGCCCCATCACTTCTCTACTTACTAAGCATAGCTATACCTGTAGCTGTAATAGACCCTACTCTCGTGCTGAATATTAGTGGAGTTGAAATAACTTTAGCAGTCTTAGAAATGACTGCCGTAGGCACAGTAATATTCCTGTTATCTCTCATAACTAAGAATAGGAAAACAGCTTTATCAGCAGGAATTCTGCTCTACCTAGTTGTTCCCTACTTAGGGCTAATAGCTTTCTCCTACTTCAAGTACTCGCTAAAAATAGATCTCTCCAATACACCTGTCTTCTGGGTATATGAAGCACTTTATCCCTACAAAGCAGGTCTCTTTACCTACGGATCAGTATCATGGTCTTACAACTTAGCATTTCCCACAGCTATACTAATAGCTCTTATACTAGCTGCTACTCTATTTTACTCAAAGTATAGACTAGAGGTGGTCTAAATGCTGAAGACTCTAGCGCTTATTTTACTCTTAAGTGGAGCACTCCTATTATCACTACTAACTTTCTTCACAGTATCAAATCTAGAAGTCTTCTCGGAGAGACGGTGGCTCGGTATTGATGTGAGGGGAGTATATGTCAGTGATAAGAAAGTAGTAGTTCTAACCGATCATACTAGGTTAGGTAGCTTAAGGCGTCTAGAGGGCTACGCGTACTATGCTAAGTGTAGGCTCCGGATGGATGTGATGAAAGTATTTCTACC
>QMSB01000107.1 GCA_003650815.1 Thermoprotei archaeon
ACCTTAGTGTACTCTATTCTTCTACATATAATCTATATTCTTTTACATGAATTTTCCTGGAACTCTTTCTCCTATTATGGCTTTCCAGAATCCTTTAAGGGACTTAGCCTTTACTACAGTATAGAGAATTCCTAAAAATCTCCTGCTGAAGAAGCTAGCTGAAGGAAATATAGCAGGTATAGTAGATGGAAGAGTCTTCCTGAGTAGAGCTCAGAGTTCACGGCAATATTTGCAAAAATTACTGCAGACGCTATAGAAGCACTGAAATAATTTGAGGTGCTAATAGAACTACTATATATTTGCTGAGCCTCATTTCATCATGTATAACGCTTATTCCTGCAGGAATCACTTTTAGTACTCTAGGCAGCCTTACTCCGAGGACCTTGATTCCTAAAGTTTCATAGATATTATGTGGAAGGCTTCGTGTCCCGCTAGTATTAGAAGATAGAGGGCTAAGAGAAAGATGAGATTCAGTTTGAGGCTAAAGTCCTTATGCCAACTATATAAGTGTTCATAAATGTGAACTGAATAACAGCTAAAACAGACAAGACTACTGCTACAACTATAATATTTATAGCGTATTTAACGTCGTATTTAACTACAGCTATAAGCCTCATAATATGATCCACGTAAATGAGATCTTATATTCTTAATTTCCTTTATTAGAAATTCTCGAGGCAGACTTTTGACTTTAATTAAAGCTGGTCTTTGCAGTTATGCTTGGGACTTAGATTTATTCACATATTGTAGTGTTAAGATTATGTTTGTAGGCTTTGTTTTAATTTAGCTATTTTACTTGCTATTAGGTTGATATGTTTCTTTAAGTAGTTTCTGCTTATTTTTGGTTCGTGTAGTCTCTGGTAGAGAGTACTGAAGTCTCTGTGGTCTTTGAGTATGTTTAGCATTTTTAAGTGTGTTTCTGCGTCGTAGAGTTTGAAGGGTATTTTTGTGCCTATGGTTCTGAGTATTCTCCGCCCTATGTAGAAGGCAGAGTATCTTGCGTTTAATAGTGCTTCTCTTGTTTTTCCTCTGGCTAGGCTTTTGACGGCATTTAGGTATTCTGTTCGCGCTCCTCTAGGCTCTTTCCAGTACTTGTCTAAGAGTACTTTAAGTTCTTTGAGGAGCTCATTTACATGTTGTTTCTTTAAGTTCTTTAAGCCCTGAATCTCGTCAAAATATTCTTTGAAGTCTCTTTGAGTAAGCTTACTATAAAGATCTTTAGGTCTTATACTGGGAATCTCTCCTTGAAGCATTATTTCAGTTATAGCTAGATTGAAGCAGGCATCTCTTACGGCTACTGTTCCCTCGAAGACCTTGTTTTGTTTATAGACTTCTTCTGTGGTCTTGAGGCATGACTCAGCTTTACTGAGTACTGGAAGTATTTCACAGGGCTCCCATTTCCATGCTGTAGCCTTTTTCCTCCATTCTTTGAGGACGCCTTTAGGATCTTCAAGTATATTACCTTCGCGGAGCATTGAAACCCATAGGCTAGCTAAGAGCCAAGAGTCTTTTTTCCTCCTATACTTTTCATCCTCAAATACGTGTCTAAAGTGCTTAACAGAATATCTCCATATTTCTACCTCGTATTCCTTGATGTGTCTTACTTCAGGGTTTTTTTACTTTGGTTTCTCCTTCAAGTACTAGGGCTAAGTCGATATCGCTCATAGTGTCTACGGTTCCTTTAGCGAGAGAGCCGAAGAGAATAATACCGATAGTTTTTTCGTCTATGAGACTTGCTGCTACTTCTCTAGCTACTCTCAGCATAGCGTTAAGAGACATATCAGTAAATAACTTCTCTAATGTCTTTAAATACGTGTACCATAATGGTTACGAGCAATAGTTCTCCTATTGTAGCTCACTAATGAGTTAAGGGTTATAGTTAGTTATTTATTGTTTGTTGATGTGTGTGTCTTGGAAGTATGAAAATTGAGTCATCTTATTGTACTGCGTCTGGTGTGCCTTTAGGAGGTATAGGGACTGGTTCTGTTGAGTTAAGGGCTGACGGCAGATTCTATGAGTGGCATGTATTCAATAATGGTCGGTGGGCTTGGAGACAGGAGGACAGGGAGAAAGAGTTTATGTTTCCCAGAGACTTCTTCTTTGTAGCTAGAACTAAGACTGCTGACGGCAGTGTTAGAGTGCGGCTACTGCAGGCAAGTAAGGGCTATGAGCTTGGCGGAGACCCATATACTTTTCCCTGGTTTAGGTCTGTTGATAAGATAGAGTATAATGGTGAGCCTCCCTTCATATTCATTAAATACTTTGACCAAGATCTACCTGTAGATGTAGAGCTGGAAGCATTCTCGCCCTTTATTCCAGGTGATGTAAAGAACTCGTCTATTCCAGTAGCGTTCTTCATATTTAAGGTAAGGAATAAGCTCAGTGAAGAAATAGAGTTTAGTCTGCTTGCTGGAATAAAGAATCCTTTTGGAGAAATTCCAGCTGAAGCAGAGATACTTGTTGACGATACTAAGAGAGGCTTTGCTTTAACCATAAGGGGCACTAATGTTCACAGGAAGCACTGTATGTATAGAGGCTCTATTACTTTAGGCTTTATTAGTGAAGGAGAGTACGGCTACTGCTTGGCTGCTCCCTACGAGGAGCGCTCACTTAGGTACAAGTGGGTTGAATTAAGAGCTACTGGTTTACTGAGAGATGAAGAAAAGCTTGCTAGAGTAGAGGAGAGAGTCTACAGTATTGTTGTCTGCAGGAAGAAGCTTAAACCTAGAGAAGAAACTAAGCTCACTCTTTTCTTAGCATGGTTTTTCCCTAACCACTACGATGACTTAGGGTACTATCTCGGACACGCGTACGAGAACTACTTTGATTCATCGAGTAAGGTAGCTGAGTACGCTGTAGATAACTTTGATTATCTCTACAGCTACACTAAAAAGTTTCATGACTTGCTTTACTCTACTTCAGCTGACTACTGGCTACTAGACTTAATTGCCTCTCAGTTAACTACTATGGTTAAGTCTACTTACTACACTAAAGACAGGCTTTTCGGTGTTTGGGAGGGCTATGGCTGCTGTGGACTGAATACTACTGATGTAGCGTTCTATGGCTCAATAATGATTCTACAGCTGTTTCCTGAACTAGAAAAGACTTGGATAAAATATCACGCAGAGTGGCAGCTCAAGCCAGATCTCTCTCCGTACTACGAAGTATTTGCCTTAGCTATACCAGAGAACATGACCTTACTAAAAGAGGAATTAAAAAGGGATCCTAGCATAGGGGTAGATTTAGAGAAATTTAAGAGAACTGTGAGGAAGATCGTGGAGAAGACTGGTAAAGATCCTAAAGGCAGGGTAATGCACTACTTTGTAGGCTCGTTTAAGCGCCCTGATACATACAATAGGCCTGACATGAACCCAGAATATGTTTTAATGGTTATTAGAGATGCTTTCTGGCTTGGCGATAGAAGTCTACTAGAGTCTCTGTGGAGTGTTATTAAAGAGGCAGTAGAAGTTATTTTAAGAATACATGATCCCACTGGTTTAAAGCTTCTCTACCACTACGCTCCTGCAGGCTACGAGGCTATTCACCAGAGTATAGCGTATCAACTAGGGTTTGCTGAACGTTTCGGCAGATTTTTGAGTTATGCTGGTGCTGGTTACACATTTTATCCGATGTCAGTTCAAACATTTGATGCTTGGAGTCTTTTAGGGATAACTTCATTTACTGGAGTGCTGTGGTTGGCTGCATTAAAGGCTGTAGAGAAGGTGGCTGAAATAGTGGGAGATAGTGAGTACGGCGAGCACATGAAGAGGATATTTAGTGAGGGTAAAGAGAATTTAGTTAAGTATCTCTGGAATGGAGAATACCTTGACCTATGGTACGATCCTATTAGCGGTAAGAGAGATAAAGGTTGTTCCGCTTCGCAGCTCGATGGACAACTCTACTTAACGCTTTTACTAGACCTCGGCTATCTACTTGATAGAGATAAAACACTAAAGATTCTTCAAAGTATATTTAAATACAACTTTGCTGAAGAAGAAGGGTTACTTAATGGAGTATACCCAGGTAAACCAAGGCCAGCTTTTGCTGGAGACATACCTTTACCAAATAACACTGGCTTGAAGTACAGTGCTGGCTCGCAGATAGATACTCCGTGGACAGGTATTGAGTTCGAAGTGGCTGCACACATGATAAGCGAAGGCATGGTAGAGGAGGCATTTAAGATACTTAAGGCAATACACGAGAGATATGCTAGGTACGGTGAATACTGGAACCATATCGAGTGCGGTGGCCACTACTATCGTCCAATGGACTCTTGGCTAGTACTTATGGCTCTCGAAGGCCTACTCTACAATGGCTTCGAGAAAAGACTAAGACTTATGCCTAAGGTAAATGAGAAGTCGTTTAAGGGGTTATTGACAGTTACTGGAAGCTGGGGTCTAATTGAACATGTAGTTGAAGATAATGTGCAGAAAGTGTCTATCAAATTGGATCGGGGTTCACTTAAGTTAAAGATGTTTGAGCTTAAGAGGTTCAGTGACGTGGAGAAAGTAGAGGTATTTGTTGAAGGGAAGGCTGTAGAAGCGAGGTTCGTGGAGAAAGAAAGTAGGGTTGTAGTAGAGTTGAGCAGAGAGATTGATGCAGCGAAGACCATTGAGGTGAGAATATATTATCGTTAAATATTTTTGAAGCTTGGTGGAGATTTTAAGTCGCTTATATCTAGTGCTACTATTTTTTCTTCTTCTCTCAGTTTATCTTTGTTGTATATTTTCTTAGCTATTATTCCGTAGTATTTTTTCAAGGGTCTTATTTTAGTGAAAACTGATTTCTCAGCTAAAGTGTGTATTATGTTTAGTGCTCTATTGTAGTCCATTTCACTCCACTTTACTTCTATGTATAGTGCTGTTCTCGCTTTACTATCGTATGCTACTATATCTATGTCGAATGAGCCTTGAGGAGACTTGCCGTAGTACTTTGCTATGGATGTAGGTGTTAGCGGTAATTTATTTTCTTTCGCTAGCTTTACTACTATTTCTTTTGCTAGTAGCTCAAATGCTTCACCTAGATAAGTATCTAGTGTCTGTAGACATTTCTCATATGCTTTTCTCCAGTTGTATTCTAGTAGACTTCTATTTTTATATACGTATTTGAACCAAAACCTCGTAAAATAGTCATTTATTATGTAAAATGCCCCCTTTTTCCTTCCAGCCGGTAGCTCTGGCTCTATAATGTCTAGGAGCTCTACTAGATCTTTCAGATAAGGCGATAGAGACGTAGTCTTCAATCCTACTTTGCTAGCTATCTCGGATACTCTACAGTATCCTTCCGCTATAGCTGACAATATCGACGCGTAAGTATAGTAGTCTTTCCCAAACGCTTCTCTAAGAACACTATTTACTTCGTTTCGTAGCGGTGCATGCTCCTCGAAAACTAGTTTCCTTAATGCTTCTTTAAGGCTTTTTACAGAATACTTACTCATTAGGGCGTAGTAGTAGGGTACTCCACCGAAAACAAGATAAAATCTTACTTGCTCTTCAAGACTACTTACACCTAAGTCGTTAAGCCAATTGATTACAGTTACTACTTCGAGAGGCTTTACTTCAAGTCTTATGTCAGCTCTACCGTACAGAGGTGACTGATAGCTCTCAAAGAGACTCTTAATTAAGCCGACAATAGACCCACATATAATTACTGAAGGCTTTCTCTGCCTAGTATCCCAAAACCTCTGTAACTCAAAAGGTACTGATGAATCTACCCTAGTGAACCATTGAAACTCATCAAAAACAACTATTCCATCGTACTCAGAAAGCAGTTCAAAAAACTCTCTCCAAGACCCTGGCCTAACGTAGCTAGGTAGTCTCATAGATTCTCTTAGCTGACTAGAAAACTCTTCGAGAAGCATTTTACTGCTTTTCTCAGGATTTACAAAAAGATAAATAAACCCCCTATTTCTACAGAATTCTAAAATAAGTCTAGTTTTACCCACTCTCCTTCTACCATAAATAATAGCTAGAAAAGGCTCACTAACACTAGCCAAAGTCTCTAGCTCAGCCTCCCTATCATAAAACTTTATTTCAGCCATAATTATTACAAATATAATAATTATAATCAGCATAATATACTTTACTCAGAACAGATAGCTAGTATAGCTTATATTAAGTAAACCTTATGTAGGTAGTCATAGTATGTCTACTTCGTGAAATATGTCACTGTTTCTGCCAAAATACCTGTAGAG
>QMSB01000108.1 GCA_003650815.1 Thermoprotei archaeon
ATATACTAGAGGCTATAGGAGCCTACTATAGTAGTGTAGGTGAAGCTATGTTGAAGTTTCTTGAAAATAGAGCTGTTGCAGCTTATGTTGTTAGAGGAGATACTGTATTTTTCGTTAGGTGGGAGAGTAAGGCTAAGCGGATTCCAGTTACAGTTGATAGTTTAGATAAGCTTTTGAGTTTAGTTGAACGAGGTTTTATTGACTATATTCCTTGTGTTCATCCATTAAATGAGAATGTTCCAGACAGGCTTGTTATCGACATGGATGTTGGTGATAAGATTAAGGCTAGCGAGTACTGGCTCGATATAGTGAAGCATGTGGCTCACGCTACTGTAAAAGTTTTAAGGAGACTTAAAATAGAGACTTGTGTTAAGTTCAGTGGGTCGAGGGGCTTTCATATATGGTTTGGTTTGAAGAAGAATAGAGAGTCTAATGAAATGCCGGTTGTCAGTAGAGACTATTTCGCTAATGCGAGAAAATTTATTGCTAGGCTCACTAGGCTTGTTGAAGAAGAATTAGAGAATACTCCTGAGGCAGTTAGAGTGGCTAGGAAGATTATTCCTGAGTGGAAGCCTATTGTAACTAGTCAGGTGGCTCACAAGGATTTAAGGAAAGACCAAGTGTTGCTTGACTGGTCTTCTATGAAGAGAAATGGTGTGGCTAGGGCTCCGTTTTCGCTTCACTATAAGACTGCTCTAGTATCGGTGCCGGTGGATCCTGATAGAATAATGGAGTTTTCTATAGAAGATGCTAAGCCGCTATATGTTGTAGAGAATTTAAATAAGTTAAAGGAAGCTTTCGAGCTTAAGTATTACTCGCTCGACGTGTTGAAGACGTTGAACAACTATAGTTTCATAGAATACGCTATTTAAGCCCCTTTTTCAGTATCCAGTAGTGTCTAACACCTTTAACTCCTTCTAGCTGAGTGTAGAAGAACAAGTGGTGTGTCCACGGGATGATAATGTACCTGTAGCCTCTAAGTCTCAGCGACTCAAGGCACTTGCAGAGAAGTATAGTGCCTAAGCCCTTTCCTCTAGCCTTAGGGTCTACTCCAATTGGACCAAACCAGTTTGGCTCAAGTCCTCCGTAGACAGAGAAGCCTAGCATGTCGCCGTCTTTTTCTGCTATCCAGACACCTCCTTCCGGCTCGTGTATAGCCATTGATGCCTCTATACCCCAGCAAGCCGAAAACTTCTCGGTAACCCACAACACTACTCTATTTTCTTCAACTGAATCTACTTCGCGGAAAACTATTCCCTCTTTGACAGCCTTCTCTTCTCTCTTCTTTACTCTCTCCGGGTAGTGGAGATGCATTAAGTCTACTTCATAGTCTACTACTTCATCTGCTTTAGTAAAGCCTTTCTCAAGGAACTTTGATAGATAGTACTCGTAGTGAATATCTAGACCAGGGTAAAAATACCAGCTGGCGAAGTCAGAGAATCTTACTTCGGTTTTCCCGTCTTCAGCTACTCTATTTAAGTAGACTTCGAGGAGCTCATCGAATATTTTTCCGCCTCTATGTTCTCGGGGAACTGCTAAAGCCTTAATCCATGCTACATGCTTCTCTCTCTCAACATATTGTGGAGGAGACTTTACTCTATAGACTCCAATAAGCACTCCCACGAGTTCTTTTCCCTCGTAAGCCAAGTAGACTAAGTCTTTACTGAAATTAGGGTCTCTTGAAATCACTCTCCCAAACATATGTCGAGTAATGAAGTCTCTTTCAAGTGCCTTATTAAGGAAAAGACGAAGCTCCTCGTGCTCGAGCTCTTTTTCGCTTAAACTATACGTTTTCACAGTTCGTACTTAAATGAAGATTAAATATATTTACTCGGCTCTGAGACTGAGGAAAACACTGAATTATCCACTAAAACTGTCTTTATTTTTCTGCATTTAAACAAATAAAGATAATATAGGGGAGCTGCCCTCAGATAGGCATTAGCTATATTAAGCAAGTAAATACAGTTCCGCGACCATGATTACCATTATACAACATAACATTAATATATTGTTATAGTATTATGACATTATATGCCTAGAAAAATGAAGACTATAGCAATCTCGGAGGAAACCTACATGGCTATTTTAGACTTTAAGAAGCGTACAAACTCTCGCACAATAGATGAAACCATAAGGAAATTAATCGAGCTCTCTAAACAGGCTTTAGTTATTGAAGTACTAGAGCATATTAGCCAGAGAAAACTTACAGATGAAGAGCGTAGAACATTAGAGTCTATTAGAGCTAAGCTTAGAGAGGAAGGAGTATGGCTAAGAAGATCGTAGTAGATACCAGCGTAGTTATAGATATTTTAGAAAGAAATAACAAGATTTTGCTTCTTAAGATTGCTCAATACGACGCATACATCTCCTATATCACGCTCTACGAGTATCTTTACGGTTATTGCTACTTAGGTAAGGACTACTTTAAAGAGAAAAGTATAGTAGAGAAGTTATTTCAAGTAGTCTATCCAACACAAGAATTACTTCTTAAGGCTATGGAAATAGATGTAGATTTGTCGAAAAGAGGAGAAAGAATTCCTCAAGCAGACATAGTGATTGCTGCAACAGCCATACTACTTAAAGCACCTCTTTTAACAAAGGATTTAAGACATTTCCAGAAAATAGAGAAATATGGATTAAGAATTATTACACAACTATAGTACCATAAAATAGGACTGAGAAATATACACTAAGTAATTTATAGTGTGCATAAACATAAGCTACTGTGCTCTCTGAAATCACCTATAGTAATCCTTTTAGTGAAAAAGGACAGTGGTTCAAGGGAAATCTTCATACACACAGCACTTACTCCGACGGCCTACTTACTCCAAAGCAGCTAGCGTATCTCTATCGTAACAACGGATACTCCTTTTTAGCAATAACAGACCACAATAAGGTAGCTGACGTTAGGAAGCTCTCTACAGAAGACTTCTTAGTGCTACCCGGTATAGAAGTTGATACTGGTAAAGGTGTTCTTGGAAGTAAGTACCATATAGTTGGCGTTGACATTGAAAAAGAGATTAAGGCAGAGAGTGCTCAAGAAGCAATAGATAAAATAGTAGAGTTAGATGGAGTAGCTATTGTAGCTCACCCATACTGGTCTTCTCTCACACTTAATGACTTACTAAAACTCGAAAAGTACCTAGGAATAGAGGTCTTTAATACCACTTGTGAAGTAGATGTGCTGAGAGGATATAGTGTTGTTCACTGGGATATGCTCTTAACTGCTGGCCGGAGAGTATATGGTTTCGCAGTAGATGACGCTCACTGGTCTTTTAGGCAGTATAAGCCTGTAGACGCGTGTAAAGCATGGATAATGGTTAAAGCAGAAGAACTTTCGAGAGAAGCTATCATAAAGTCTATTAAAAAGGGATTATTTTACTCGAGCACAGGGCCTGTAATAAAGAATCTAGAAATAAAGAACGGTAAAGTAGTGGTTGAGTGCTCTCCTGTGAAGGTAATAGCGTTTGTAGTAGACCATGCTCGAGGCTATGTATACTTTTCACAGAAAAACGATCTCACTAGAGCAGAGTACAGAATTAGAGGTAATGAAATCTACATCAGAATAGAGTGTAAAGACTCTGAGGGAAATACTGCCTGGACTAATCCTATATTCATTAAGTAGTGTTCACCGAGCTTTTTCTTTAATTAAATGCTTTTCAGTAATATAATCGAGTATTTCAATAGAGTCTTTTTTGACGCAGCCTAACTCGCTCCTCGTTCGAGGACATATTTCGAGCACTTTCTCAGGCTTAACATATTTTACTACTTCAGGTACAGTAATGTTTACTCCCCTAATAGCTGCTATCTCTTCAACAGTCTTTGCATAATCTTTTCCTCGGTAAATGAATACTCTCGTAGGCGCTACTAGTACTACCCAGTCTGCTGTAAGGCTAAACGGTGTAGGGAAAGCCGCATTGTTAAAGGACTCTACTATAACTAATCTGTATTTGTCTAAGAGATACTTTAAGACCCTGTCGATGTACTCAGCAGAGTTCGATACTATGTTTACTAGCCTAGTAGCACTAATATTTATTGCCTTAGTTAAGTAGGCGAGCTTTAGAAGCTCCCTCCTTAGGGTAGGAGCAATATTCATTAAATTTTCTCTAACTACAAAGTGAGTTGAAAAAATTTTACCATTATCCAGCTTAGTCAATCTAGCTAAAACAGCTGTTTTCTCTAGTCCAGTGTAGTCTTCCAGTGAAACTTTAGCTGGGTCGGGTGGAGCTAACAGTATATCAAGAGGCGACAGTAGATCTATACTCTCTACTCTATTTGAGGCTACCCAGAGCTTAAAAGCATCCTCACCTACAAGCATTCTCAGAGAAAGACTTCTAGCTAGAGTATCGTACTGGTTCCAAGCGTTATGCCCACCTACTGGCTTAAATCCAACTGCATTAAAGCCAAGTTCTCTAGCTGTATTTAACATAGATACAGTGATACTTGTTTTACCAGAGTCTCTTTCAAGTAAGCCTACTACTAAAACCATCATAACTGTACATCATTTCAACTACGCTCTTATTAGTTATTCGGCTTCTTAACTACAGGTTTCACCACTATAAATAAAATGACTGCATCAACTAAAGCTAACACAGCTGATAAATTGAGTGAATCTCTGGGATTTAACGAATATAAGTATCCTAACACGATACTAGCCCAAGTATAGCCTAGAGAACTAGATATTTGGGCTAAAGCGTATATTCGTCCTCTTAGCTCCTCTTCAACTAAGTCTATTAGATAAGCGCTCCACGAAGAAATGTACATCGTGCCAGCTACTCTAAATACTATGAGAGAAAAGCATACCACAATAGCTGAGAGAGCATAGCATAGGCTGAAGTAGCTGACAGCAGCTAAACATGCTCCTACTGCTATAAAGAATCTTCTTTCAGCCTTGTCGAGAACTTTAGCGAGAAGTACTCCAGCTACAGTAGATGCCATAGAGGAAAACGAGCTGTAAAGTCCCCACTCTCCCATAGAGATCCCTAAATACTCCTTAGCGTAAACTACTCCATAGACATGAAATACAACTATTGAAGGCGAGGAAACTAGTATGCTTTCAATTAAAATCAATGCTATCTGCATAGGAACCTTTTTAACAGCACTAAAAGTTTCTCTAAAGGATACAGCAAGTACTTCAAATAACTTTTGCTCTTTCTTAGTCTCTCTTAGAGTCTCCTTAAGGAGCTTCATCCTCAGAATAGCTGCAAGCACACCACATATTCCTGCAACCAAGTAACCTATTCTTAAGCCTAATACACCATACTTATCTACTAGTACTCCGCCTATAGGTGGAACAATAAACCAGGGTAGCTCTGTTAAAACTTCAGTTAAAGCTAGTCCTCCTGCTCTCAGATACTCGGGAAGAGAATCAGCTATAATGGTCATTAAAGCCGGGGTATAGAAATGTAGAATAGAGTCCAGCATGTAGACTAGTAAAAGGAAACGCCAATCAGTGACTATAGCGTAGAGGAAATCAAGCATAACTATCATCCATGTACCCCATACTATTACGCGGCGCCTACCGTAGACGTCAGTTAAGTACCCTCCCGGAATCATTACAAGAAGACCTGCAAGAGAACCTATAGAACTCACTAAGCCTATGTCGAAGTCCGTACCTCCAAGGAACTTTACATAAAGCGAGAAATATGGGTAAACTAGCCCTGAGCCTATGCCAAATAATATCCAAGACAAAACCATTACTCCCACATTACCTTTAAGTATATTGACGTAAGTCTTCAGCGCAACACTCATTTATAGCACCTCGCCATCGGAACACTAAAGTAATTGACTTAATGCAAGCTCGTTAAAACAATGTTTGAATAAAACTCTAAATATTTTAACTTAATGTCTACTTCCTTTGTGGTGGTGTTCGCTGCTATGTTGAGCGCTTTATATGTATGGTTAAAGATAGGTTGAGGGGCTTTGATGCTTATTTTCCTTCGCCTCGCAAGCTTCTAGACTCTGCTCTCAGGCTAGTTTATGCTTGGGCATGCTTCTACAACTATGCTAGAGTGCAGTTGAGTTTTAGCGAGCCTCCACGCCCAAGGCCTGGAAGCACCGAGCTAGAAAGACTAAAAGCATTAATAACAAGAGG